>CAYFNP010000166.1:0-4054 GCA_964344425.1 uncultured Bifidobacterium sp.
GATGGCGGCGATGGTGGCGACGATTCCCCACACCCATGCCCGACGCGCGGCGCGCGAACCCGTCGAGACCGCGGCCAGGCCGAGCATCACGAACACCGGTGAGACGGCCTCGAGGTAACGGCCGTACACGAGGTGATCGGGGCGGATCACCCGCAACAACTGCAGGAACGAAGCAAGTGCGACGCTGGCAGCACCGGCAAGAACGAAACCGGGAGCAAGCCACTGCAGGTTGCGGAAGCGCCGGAACCCGAGGGCGATCGCACGGACGTTCATCGCAAAACCGACCGCGACGAGACCGAACGACGTGGCGAGCACGTACCACAACTGTCCTGCGGCCGATCGTCCGAGGCTGGGCAGATTCGACCCGTCCAGCAACTTGTCGACCATGCGGCCCTCTTTGCCTCCCGCAGCGGGGTACAGCTCGCGCCGGAGCGACACGTTGATGCGCGAGAAAACGAGGTAAGCAACGATCGTCGCCGCGATGCCTGCGAGTCCGATCAACTGCGCGCGCCGCGCTGACGGTGACCTGCCGATCAGTGCGACCGCGGCAACGAGGGCGATCGCGACGACGGGCATCAGCGTGAACCGTCCGTGCGCGATCACCATGAACGACGAGCCGGCACCGAGCATCACCGAGGTTGCGACGCGCGGCCGTGCGACGTGTTCGTATGCCAACAACGCCACGGCGACGAAGGCGAATCGGTTCACCGTCTCGGACCACGCGAACAGCGAGTTCGCCGCGACGGCGGGCGCGAGTGCCACCACGATCGCGATGGTGCGCGATGTGCGACGCGCGAGCGACAGATGTCGGAAGCCCAAACGAGCAAGCGCAGCCACCGTTGCGCCAACGAGGGCGATGTTGGCGAGCAGCGAGATCCGATACTGCGCGTCGATGCCACGACCGACGACAGCGGCGAGCGCCGTGATCAGCCCGTAACCCGCCGTGTAGAACGAGCGGAAATCTGCACCGAAGATCGCCTCGTTGTGACCCGTCAACACCCAGCCGTTCAGCAGAAAGCCGAGTTCGTCGGGACGTACCGACGCACCGCGCGACGCAAATGCGGCCCACAGCAGAACCGCGAGGCAAACCGCACCGAGCGCGGCGACGAACGAGTGGACCGAACGCCTACCAGCCACGCTCGACCCATTCGGCGAGGTGCGGACGTTCTGTGCCGATGGTGGTGTCGAGGCCGTGGCCGGGCAACACGATGGTGTCGGCCGGGAAGGTGAAGAGTTTCGTGTCGATCGAACCGATGATCGTGTCGAAGTCGCCGCCCTCGAAGGTGGCGTTGCCGGGTCCGCCCGGGAACAGGGTGTCACCGGTGAACAGCAACGGCGTGCCTTCGACGCTGAACGAGATCGAACCCTCGGTATGGCCCGGATTGTGGATCACGTGCAGGCGCAGTCGACCGACCTCGACCACTTCCTTGTCGTCGAGGAACACGTCGTAGCCGACGTCCTTCAACCGCGGCGCGTCGAGCGCGGTGACGGCGACTTCGTACCCGGCCTCGCGCATCGCGGGTACGGCCTGAATGTGGTCCCAGTGCCCGTGTGTCTCGAGGACGCGCCGTACCCCGAGAGCCGTGCACATCTCGAGGAGCAGTTCGTGTTCGTTCGCGGCGTCGATGAGTACGGCATCGCCGGTGTGCTTGCACCGCACCACGAAGACGTTGTTCTCGTACGGGCCGACGACGACCTTGTGCACTTCGACGTCGGCATTCGACCAGTGAAGGGCCGGTGTGCTCACGCCGACATCTTCACACATGCCCCGCGGCATCGCGATGGATCGCATGGACCAAGTGGGTCACGTGGAGATGACGTTCACGCCTCCGTCACCCGTGTTCATGCCGAGTGCGACGGTGATCTGGCCTGCGTCGAAGGTGACGAGCGAAATCGGCCCGGGTAGGCGCTGCACGGCAGCGAGGTGCAGCGCCGACCCGAGCGACACGGGCTGTGCCCGCGAAATGTGGGACGCCTCGTCGATGCACCGTTGGTCGACGGGCACGACGTGGATGTAGTCCCATGTGCGACGGAGGGAATCCTCGAGTTCGTCGCGGAGAACCGGTTCTTCGGTGAGACGGTCGATGCCGGCGAGACACTCGGCGAGCGCCATCGCCGATGCGCACCACAACGGATCGTCGGCCATTGCATCGACGACGACCTGTCTCTGTGCGCACGACACGTGCAATGCGAGAAGTGCGGTGGTGTCGAGAACCAGCGTCATCGCAGGTCACGCACCACTTGGTCGAGGCGCATGCCGGTGAAGAGATCGACGGGGATGGGAAGCGCGCCCGATGCACTGCGCGCGCTGCGTCGTGGTGCCACGACCAAGCCGCGTGCCACGAGTTCCTCGATGGTGGTGCCGGCGGGGGCATCGATCGGGCCGAGTTGGGCAACCGGTCGACCCGCGTCGGTGACGACCAGTCGTTCGCCCGCGGCGGCCCGGCGCAGGGCTGTGGCGAGGTTGGCGCGCAGGTCGCGGGTGCCCACCTTCGCAATCGTCTTCGAGGCGATCGTCCTGGGAATGCTCGCCCGCTCGGCCACGGCGGCAGGCTAGCCCGATTGGGACCAAAGTGCGTACATCTGTGTACACATACGGCTTTGGCGGCTGTCGGCCGCAGAGGACAGGATCGGCGCATGAACTTTGCATTCAGTGAGGAACAAGAAGAACTCCGCAAGACCGTCCGCGCATTCCTCGAGGCCAAGTCCTCGGAAGAAGCCGTTCGCCATCAGATGGAAACCGACCAGGGTTACGACCCGGCCGTGTGGAGTCAGATGGGTGAGCAGATGGGCCTGCAGGGCCTGCACATTCCCGAGGAGTACGGCGGCTCGGGATACAGCTACGTCGAACTCGGTGTCGTTCTGGAAGAGATGGGCCGCGCGCTGCTGTGCGCTCCGTACTTCTCGACCGTCGTTCTCGCGGCGAACACGTTGCTGCACAGCGGCGACGACGCAGCGAAGAAGGCCTACCTGCCGGGCATCGCCGCCGGCACGACCATCGCGACCCTCGCGACCGCCGAGGCATCGGGCAAGTGGGACGAGTCGGGCATTCAGATGACCGCATCGGGTTCGGGTGCCGACTGGAAACTGTCGGGCACCAAGTCGTTCGTCATCGACGGCCACGTCGCCTCGCTGATCATCGTTGCCGCTCGGACGGGCAAGGGCGTCAGCCTCTTCGCCGTTGACGGTGGAGCAGCGGGACTCACCCGCACTCAGCTCTCGACGATGGACC
Source organism: uncultured Bifidobacterium sp. (assembly GCA_964344425.1). Taxonomy (GTDB): domain Bacteria; phylum Actinomycetota; class Acidimicrobiia; order Acidimicrobiales; family Ilumatobacteraceae; genus F1-20-MAGs119. The sequence continues at coordinate 3,233 of CAYFNP010000166.1, forward strand.
AGACGCGCAAGCAGGCCAAGCTCGAGTTCAACAACACGCCCGCCAAGTTGATCGGCGAAGAGGGCAAGGGCTGGAACACGCTGTCGAAGGTGATGGACCTCGTTGCCATCGGTCTGGCGGCCGAGCAGGTCGGCGGAGCGCAGAAGGTTCTCGAGATGGCGGTCGAGTACGCGAAGGTTCGCGTGCAGTTCGGTCGTCCGATCGGTTCGTTCCAGGCGATCAAGCACAAGTGTGCGGACATGCTGCTCGAGGTCGAGTCGGCGAAGTCGGCCGCGTACTACGGCATGTGGTGCGCCGCCGAGATGAACGACGAACTCGCATCCGTCGCGTCGCTCGCCAAGGCGTACTGCTCCGAGGCCTACTTCCACGCGACTGCCGAGAACATCCAGATCCACGGCGGTATCGGATTCACGTGGGAGCACCCCGCGCACCTGTACTTCAAGCGCGCGAAGTCGAGCGAGCTCATGTTCGGTGACCCGACGTATCACCGCGAGCTGCTCGCACAGCGCATCGGCATTTGATCACCGGCATATTCGCCGCCGCGGCAGTGGTGACGGTTCTCGTCATCGCAGCGGTGGTCATCGGTCGCGAGGCGCGACGGCTTGACGCCGTTGCGCCTCGTGCCGTTTACGACCCCGAACAGGCCACCGAATTCGTTGCCGAACGTCTACCGGCACAGACCCAGGCGCGACTGACTCCCGACGAGCTCGCGGCGATGCTCGTGCTGCACATGCGATGGCTGCACGCGCAGGGTCTGCAGCCCGACCGTGCGGTCGACAAACGGCAGGACATTTCCGATCTCGTGCTCGTCACCGAGGACCA
>CAYFNP010000167.1:0-4048 GCA_964344425.1 uncultured Bifidobacterium sp.
GTCTGCTTCTCACAGCGCTCGTTGCTTGCGGAACTTCAAGCTCGCGCGAGCGAAACGTTTCGGTCCTCGCCGGGACCTCCTGCAAGAAAGCAGGACAAACTGTGTCGCCGAACGGAATCCGTCACGCATGCGGAAAGACACCCACTGGAAACGTCTGGTACGTCACCACGCGATCAACCGGCAAAGTCGCGATGTGCAAGACACTGGGCAAGATTCGCTTCAAATCCAACGTTGTCTGGGTGTGCGGATCGTCGAAAGGAAGCGGCCAATGGTTCGCTACAAAGCCATTGCCCGTGGCCGCTTCCGGCGTTTCGACAACGGAATCATCCTCGACGACTCCGCCCTCTCCTGCCGACTCATCAGACGCCGTTGCGGCGCAGTTCACACCGTCGACGGTCTCCCCTTCGACGACGTCAGCTGCTCCCCTTCCTCCAACCCCCACGCTTCCCGCTGGCGGATACACAACAACGCAAGACGCACCGGCCGAACCAAACGCCAACGTTCTTGCCGAGCCGCAGGACGATCCGCTACCCGAACCTCGTGTCGCCGATCTCACCGGACCCACGATCGACGCGATCACCGTGTCGCCACAAAATGTGATCCCGGGAGACCGTTTCAAGGTCACGATTTCTGCAAGCGATCCAGCGGGTGTGTCCTCGGTTTCGATGACGTTCATGTTCGGCCGCGCCCAGCGTGATTTCTGTGGCCAAACTCTCAGCCTGATTAGTGGTGATACAAAATCAGGAACTTGGCAGGCTGAATGCACGGCGCCGGCTCTTGGATCGAACGGCGACTATGTCGTCGTTCCCAGTGCCAGAGACGGAGTCAACAATTACACCAATGTGAACTGCTGCACGTTGAACCCACTGCGGGGAACTTTCACTCTCAGCGGTGCACAAAGCGACACCGAGGGTCCATCGTTTTCGAACCTCGTGCTGAGCAAAAAGAGTGTCGTTCCAGGAGACACATTTACGATCAGGGTCAACGCCGCCGACGCATCAGGAGTCAAGTACCTTCAGTACAGCTTCGCACTTGGGGTCCAACAGATCGACTTCTGTCGAGGTTCGATGAGCATGATCTCGGGTTCCTCACGTGACGGTGTTTGGTCGGCGAGTTGTTCGGTTCCCACCATGGTGAGAAATGGAACATATGACGTGAAGATCTATGCGGCCGACAACGCGAACAACTACACAAACGTCAACTGCTGCACGACTTCCGATGTCACCGACTCCTTCGTTGTGTCAGGTGGAACTGACGATGCAGCAGGACCGAACATCGTCTCGCTGTCCGTCAGTCCTTCGCCCGCGCGGCCAGGTGACTCTGTTCGGATCACCGTCGCAGTCACAGATGCGAGCGGTATCAAGCGAGTCGGTTTCAGTTCGTCTATCAATGGCGCACAACGCGACATTTGTGGCCAGACGTTGCGAATGGACTCCGGCACGGCCACCCAATCGACTTGGTCATGGACCTGCCAAATTCCGGTGTCCGCGCAACCGGGTCGATACGAGTTCCGGGCCTACGCCACCGACGTCGTTGGCAACAACACAAACGTGAACTGTTGCGACCTTTCGGATATTCGCGCGTATTTGGACGTCGAATAAGAATCGCTGGCGCGCTCGAAGGGACTCGAACCCCTAACCTTTTGATCCGTAGTCAAATGCTCTATCCATTGAGCTACGAGCGCAGCGCACCTATGTAAATGGTGCGATTCGAAGTGTAAGGGCAAAAGCCCCGCGCGCCTACTTGCCCACCGCCCAGGGGCTCCAGCCGGAGCGTTGGTACATGGCGTAGGCGGCCGTGACGTTGGTTCGGGCGTCGAGAAGTTGTGAGGCGCTCGTGATGCCGAGGGTGACGAGGAATTTCTTGTTCGCCTCGAAGTAGATCTGGAACAGGCCGTAACAGCACCAGCCGTGCGAAACGTGGTTGAGTTTGCTCTCGCGCAGGGCGATCTTGATGGCGCGACGTTCGAGTTTGTCGGGGAAGATTTCGCGGATGATGGCCTCGGACTCGGCGGCGCTGAGGCGCACCTTCGGCAGGACGAGTTTGGGTTTGGTGGCTTCGCTTGCGACGGCGGCGCCCGGGCGGCTGAAGGTTGCGCCGTTGGGAACGCACAGTTCCTGGCCGGGCAGGATGACGGTGCGGGCCTTGGCGTTGTTCGCCCTCAACAGTGCAGACAGGCCGACACCCGAGTAGTCGGCGAGGAGACTCCACGAGTCGCCTTTTTCGACAATAAAAGAGGTGCACTTGGCGGCGGCCGGCGATGGCGCCCCGACGGCTGGTCCGGCGATAACGCCGAGGACCAAGCCGATCGAGGCGATGAACCGAAACAGGGGGGAATGTTTGGTCATTTCTAGCTCCTGCAGTTCCGCCCGCAGTGACCGTTGTGGTCTATCCCCTCATCGGGACAAATGCAATGGGTTGGCGTGAAACCCAGTGTTTTCACTGTGGAAAATGGCGGAGAGGGTGGGATTTGAACCCACGGTCCGCTTTAACACGGACAACGCCTTAGCAGGGCGCCCCATTCGGCCACTCTGGCACCTCTCCGGGAGAAGGCGAGTCTATGCACGGAGTCGGCAATCCGACTCGGCCTGTCCCGGCAACGCCATTAAATGAGGACGGGGTGGAAGTCCTAAGATCGCGTCAACGCACCAGCTTCTACTCCGGGGAGGAAATTTTGAGCAAGCGTTTGAGCAAGAAGTGGCTGTCAGTTGCAGCCACAGTCGCTCTCGGTGTTGGCCTCGTCGCCTGTGGCGACGACGACAGCTCGAGCAGCGAAACCGCCGATACGACTGCGACCGCGGACACCACCGCGACCGCTGACACGACGGCAACCGCCGACACCACGGCCACGGCCGACACCACGGCTCCTGCCACTGGTGGCGACTGGGCCGCCAACTTCAAGCCGTGGGAAGAGGGCGCAGCGCCCGTCGCCTGTGGTCCGAAGGAAGGCGAGCCGTTGAAGGCTGCATGGGTGTACGTCGGACCGGTCAATGACGGTGGATGGACCCAGGCACACGACGAAGCTCGTCAGAAGGTTCAAGAAGCCTTCGGCGACAAGGTCGTGACGACCTACAAGGAAAACGTGCCCGAAGGTGAGCAGGTTGCACAGGTGGTCGAAGACCTCATCGCCGACGGCAACACCGTGATCTTCGGTACCTCGTTCGGATTCCAGGATTCGTTCGTGTCGGTCGCCGAAAAGCATCCCGAGGTTTGCTTCGAGTTCGCAACCGGCTACAAGGGCGGCGCGAACCTGTCGCAGTTCTACGGCGGAGCCGAAGACACCGACTACCTCGCCGGCATGGCCGCAGGTGCTGCATCGAAGAGCGGCAACCTCGGTTACCTCGCATCGTTCCCGATCCCCGAAGTCGTCCGTGGCGTGAATGCCTGGACGCTCGGTGCAAAGGCATCGAACCCCGATGCAAAGGTGAAGGTCGTCTGGGTGAACAGCTGGTTCGACCCGCCGGCCGAGCGCAAGGCTGCCGAGGCGTTGATCGCCGGTGGTGCCGACGTTCTCGGACAGAAGGGCATCGACTCGCCGTCAACCGGTGATGCAGCCAAGGCCGCGGGTATTCCGTGGGCCGGCTACAACCGCAACCAGAGCGAGGGCTACGAAGATGTGTGGCTGACCTCGACCGTCTACCACTGGGATGTGTACGAATCGGCACGCATTCAGCAGGTTCTCGACGGCACGTGGGTTGCAGGCAACTACTACGGCAACCTCTCCGACGGTTTCCTCTCGCTTGCCGACTACGGCAAGAGCGTTTCGGAAGAGACCCGCGCGAAGATCGACGCTCGCAAGGCCGAACTCGCCGCCAAGCCCGGCAGCGAATTCACCGGTCCGCTCGTCGACAACACGGGCAAGGAGCAGCTGGCCGCAGGCAAGCAGCACACCTACGAGGAACTGATGGGAATGCAGTACCTCGTTGAAGGTGTCGACGGCGAACTGCCGGCAGGCTGATCACCTCACAATTCAAGAATCCTTTCGAGGGGCGGGCCTTTGGGCCCGCCCCTCTTCTTTTCCACTAGCGTCATTTTCCGAATCGGGGAC
>CAYFNP010000168.1:0-4019 GCA_964344425.1 uncultured Bifidobacterium sp.
CGCGCTGCAGGAAGTCCTGGGCCATCTCGGGCGGAACCTTCGACAGACAGCGGGTCACCGACTGCACGATTTGCGACACGACTTCGTCGATGGCGAAGCGCACTTCTTCGGCGGTCAGGTCGACGTTCTTCGGAAGGCCGGTGACGAGGTCCCGCCCGCGCACCTGTGCGCCGCGCTCGTTGGGCATCGGTGCCGCGGTTCCGATTTGAATCTTGATCTCTTCGGCGGTGCGCTCTCCGATCGCGATTCCGTGTTCGCGGCGCACGTAGGTCTGGATGGCGGCATCGATATCGAAACTGCCGACGCGGATCGCCTCGAGCGCGACGACACCGCCAAGGCTGATGACGGCGGTTTCGCTTGTGCCACCACCAATGTCGATGACCATGTTGCCGACCGGCTCGTCGATGGGAAGTTCGGCCCCGATTGCCGCCGCCATCGGCTGTTCGATCAACTGCGCGTCGGACGCCCCGGCGCGGCGCGTGGCATCGGTGACCGCGCGCCGTTCAACTTCGGTGATCGCCGAGGGCACGCAAATGACAACCTTGGGCCTGGTGAAGCGCGAAACTCCGACGCGCTGCAACAGCAACCGGATCATGCGTTCGGTGATGTCGAAGTCGGTGATGGCCCCGCCACGCAACGGACGAACGGCGACGATGTAACCCGGGGTGCGCCCGATCATGTTCCAGGCTTCGTGCCCGGTCGCCAGGACCTCGCTGGTCTTGCGATTGACCGCGATGACGGAGGGTTCGTTGAGAACGATCCCGCGACCCTTCATGTAGACGAGCGTGTTCGCCGTGCCGAGGTCGATTGCGAGGTCGCGTGCCATTCGACCTCAGTGTAGGTCGTGCCTACAGCCGCGGGTCGTGAACGTCGGTCTTCTTGGGGTCGACGCGACGGTTGACGACGTTGCGCCTGGCCTCGGGTGACAACGCATCGATGTGCCGACGAAAGTTCTCGATGCCGTCGTAGATGCCCGTCTGATGCTGTTGACGGAAAAGAATTGTTGCCAATGCAGCACCGCACGCGAGTGCAAGCAGTGCGAACACGACGACAACCGCCTGCGCGGCGATCACTCGCCCACCCCCGCGTCGCGGACGGTCGGAATGCCGGTGATGTCGTGCGACCCGGTTCCCCAGTCGCTTCCGTCGGCCCATTCCTCTTGTTTCCAGATGGGCACCGACGTCTTCAACGTGTCGATGCAGAATCGACCCGCATCGAACGCCTCGGGTCGGTGCGGCGACGATACGACGACGAGCACCGACGACTCGCCGAGGTCGAGACGACCGGTTCTGTGGAGCAACGCAACGCGAACGATGTCGGGCCAGCGGTGGCGGGCCTCGGCAACGATCTCGTGCATACGGTCACGTGCCTTGTCTTCGTACGCCTCGTAGGTGAGACTTGTGACGTTGTCGCGTCCGTCGGCATGGTCGCGAACCGTGCCGGAGAACAGCACGACCGCACCACACCGCGGGTGGACGGCCCACGCGTAGGCACCCGCCACGTCGAGCTCGGCCGTACCAATGGACACCATCGTGTCGCCGTTGGCTCGTGCGGTTGCGTCGTTCGGCACGAAACAAAGCGTATCCACCCGATGCCCATTCCTTTCCTGGCGTCATTACTGTCGAAGACCATGACGCACGATGGAGACACCCGGGACACGCAGCCCGCGCCGCTCCCCGCGCACGAACGCGTGTGGCGTCACCCGAGCGAGATCGCGCAACACAAGCGGACTCTCGCCCGACGTCCGGCTCCGCCGCTCGGACCCCTGATCACGTCTCTTGCGGGTGCCGTCGCAATGGCGCTCATCGTGCTCGTCGTCGCGCTCGTCGCTCCCGGTGGAGCGCCACGCGAATCGGTTCCCACCACTCCGACACGTTCGGCCGTCCGTCCCGTCGCCGACGGCATCGCAAGCGGTTTTGCCGCGGTTGGGTCCGAGCGTCTCGTCCTGCCGCTCGGCGCCGTCGCCGGCCTCGACGATCTCGCGAACCAAAGTCTTCTCGTCACGATCGACACGCCGGGTGCCGAACCGCCGACGTCCGTGGTCACATCGTCGGGGCCGACACCGGTCGCCGTTCTCCGTCGCGACACCGAGCTCGGTCTCGTTCTTCTGTCCTACCCAACCGGCGCGGGCGAAACGGTCGGGCTGGCCGCCGCGCAATGGCAACCGACTTCTGCAGGCGTGGAATTGATCGTCGACGATGGACGGCCGCACCGTGCGTCCGTCGGCGTGGCGATCACAAGTGACACCCGGAGTTTCGTACCACTTGATGGCGACGTCCTCACAGAGGCCGTCGCCGACGGCGCAACGGTGACCGATCTCCGCGGACGGCTCGTCGGTTTGTACAGCGACAGAAACGGTGCGCGTGGATACGTACCGATTGCGGCAATTCGTGAACTCCTGATCAGGGCTCGGTAGAAGAGCGGCACCGAGCCGTATCCTCTGCTCATGTCCGGCGATGACGAGAACCCGTTCGGGGCCTTTCCCTTTCTCGGCGACATGATGAAGGCCCTCGCCGGACAGGGACCGCTCAACTGGGACGTCGCGCGGCAGGTCGCGTTCATGACGGCGGGTTCCGACACTCGCAACGTCGACCCCGGTTCGCGCATCGCCTTCGAGCAACTTGCTCCGCTCGCCCATCGTCACGTGGCCGATCTCCTGTCGCCCGCCGTCGACATCGCCGAACCGTCGATCGAGTGCATGACGACCGTGCAGTGGTGCCACTCGACGCTCGACGCATACCGGCCGATCTTCGACAATCTCGCGACCGCGCTCGGCCGCCGCGCCCCGGCCGACACCGACGACCCGATGTCGTCCCTGATGGGCGGTCTCACCGGCGCAATGGCCCCGATGATGCTGGGCATGACCATCGGGTCGATGATCGGCCAGATGTCGTTGCGCGCCTTCGGCAACTTCGACCTGCTGCTTCCGCGCGCCGCTGACCGTCCCGTCGGCGTCGTCCCGGCCAACATCGAAGCGTTCGCCAGCGATTGGAGTCTCGGAGCCGATGAGATCCGCATGTGGGTTCTGGTGCACGAGATGTCGGCCCGCGCCGTGCTCAGCGTCGCGCACGTGCGCACCGCACTGCTCGATGCGGTCAATGCCTACGTCGCAGCATTCGTACCCGATCCCGAGGCCGTCATCGAGAAACTGTCCGGCCTCGACGTCGAAGCCTCCGATCCGATGGCAGCAATCCAGCGATCGCTGTCGGACCCCGCAATCCTCCTCGGTGCGGTCATCTCCCCCGCGCAACAGGATCTACGACCGCGACTCGACGCGTTGCTCGCAGCCACAGTCGGTTTGCTCGACTGGGTCGTCGACTCCGCGACGCAACGTCTGCTCGGCGGTTCGCCGGCAATCAGCGAGGCCCTGCGCCGACGTCGCGTCGAAGAATCACCGACCGACCGCCTCGTCGAACACCTGCTCGGAATTCACCACACCCGTGCCACGATCGAACGCGGCCGACGGTTCGTCGCGGGCGTCATCGAACGCGCGGCACCCGACACGTTGTTCGAGATGCTGAAACGCGAAGATGGCCTGCCTACGCCTGCCGAGGTCGACGCGCCGGGTTTGTGGCTCGCACGTCTCGGGATCGACCCGACACTCTGACCCGCAGAACGAACAGCAGCGCGCCGATCGCCGCGGTCGCACCGACGAAGAAGAAGCCGAGTTCACCGGGCAGACGCAACGCGACGGGCACGAGGCCCGCGCCGACCCACGCAAGTTGGAACTGGGTTTCGAAGGTGGCGAAGGCACGCGCCCGGTTCGCATCGGGGGCGTCGGCCTGTACGACGGCCTCGTAGGCGAGCCGACAGATCGCAGCAAACGCGTTGACGACGGCGACAAGGATCACTCCCCCCGTGACACCGCCCACCCACGTGCACACTGCCCCGCCCACGGCGGTCGACACCAACGCGACGACGATCATCGTCTCTTCGCGAAGTCTGCGGCGAACGATCGGCGCGCACGCATTGGCGCCCATCGTCGCGAGGGCCGACATCGAAACGGCGAATCCGAACCA
>CAYFNP010000169.1:0-3995 GCA_964344425.1 uncultured Bifidobacterium sp.
CGCATCCTCTCGGGTGAAGACCTGTGGTGCCAGGGCTACTCCGAACCCGCCGCCGGTTCCGACCTCGGCAACCTCGGCTGTCGCGCGGTTCTCGACGGCGACGAATGGATCATCAACGGCCAGAAGATCTGGACCACCGGCGGCCACCACGCCGACCACATCTTCGTGCTCGCCCGCACGTCACCCGACGAGGTGAAGCACAAGGGCATCACGTTCCTGCTCGTCGACATGCGTCAGCCCGGTGTCGAGGTGCGTCCCATCCGCATGATGTCGGGTGAGTCCGAGTTCAACGAGGTGTTCTTCACCGATGCGCGCTGTCCCAAGGGCAACGTCGTCGGCGAGGTGAACGGCGGCTGGATGGTCGCCATGACACTGCTCGGCAACGAACGCGGTGCGGGCGCGGCCATCAACGCGCTGTCGTTCAAGTTCGAACTCGACAAACTGCGCGCCATGGTCAAAGAGCGTGGTCTGAACCACGACGAACACATTCGCCAGCGTCTTGCCAAAGCCCACACCAAGGTCGAACTGATGCGGTTCCTCGGCTATCGCGCGCTCACCGCGTTCCTGAACGGCAAGAAGCCCGGGCCCGACGCGTCGATCGGCAAGTTGTTCTGGAGCGAGTACCACAAGGAAGTAACCGAACTTGCCGTCGATGTTCTGGGCGCCGATGCGCTGACACCCAGCGGCACGCCCGCGCAGACCTACATCCGCTCGGACGCCGTCGGTTCACCGAACACCAGCGCCAGCTGGGTCGACGTGTTCCTGAACGCCCGCGCCGGCACCATCTACGCCGGCACCAGCCAGGTGCAGCGCGGCATCGTGGGCGAACAGATTCTCGGTCTTCCCAAGGAACCCCGCGCCGACGCGGGTCCGTGGAAGACCATCCCCGGCCACGGCTGACGAGTCAGGGAACCCAGTACTGCTGCGCCGTGGTGGCGCGTCCGTTCGTCACGGTGACAAGGAACGGGAACGGCGTCCACGTGTAGTTCTTCGGCGCATCGACCGATCCGCCGAAGACGAGTTGCTGAAGCGTGTCGGCGTTGATCGACCAACTGGTTCCCGGGCCGTCGGCCGTTGCAACACTGACGTCGGCCATCTTGTCGAGCGCAACGTAGGCATCTGGCCAGTCGTCGACGTGGTAGTCGTTCAGGCAACCGTCTTCGATGCCGTTCTCCTTCGCCCAGGCGTAGCACGCGTCGCCGAACCGCGCTTTCAACACGCGGAAAGCAATCTCCGACGACCCCGACACCGGTGCGATCGTTGCCCAGTACGAGCCGTCGGCGAGTGTGCCGTTGTCGACGACGATCTCGTCGGTTTCACCCTTGATCACTGGTGGGTCGACCTTCGCCCAGGTTGCCGGTGGGTTCTTCGACGAGCATGCGGATAGCGCGAGGGTCGCAACCAGCGTGAGGGCGAGGAGCGCGACGTGTCGATTCCGTGACGTTGACTCCATGCGCTTCAACTTAGCGATAACAATTGTCACGTGAAGCGGGTTTTGTTCCCGATCGCGGTTCTAGTTCGTCGAGACGGTAAGGAGCATTCGCGACGGACCCCAGATGGGCAACTTCGCGTGCTTCCAGGTGATCGGTTCGATCAGTTCGATTGCGGACCACTGCGCGAGGATCGCGCGCAGCATCTCCTGTAGTTCAACGCGAGCGAGCGCGGCACCGAGGCAGTGGTGGACGCCGAAGGAAAAGGCGAGGTGATCGCGGGCGTTGGTTCGCGACGGGTCGAAAGTGCCGGCCCCTGTGAATGTATGCGGGTCGCGGCTCGCGCCCGACAGCGACATGGCGACAAGGGTGCCCTTTTCGAACGTGAAGCCGCGGTAGTCGAAGGTTTCGTTGACGATGCGCATTGCGGTGCGGATCGGATTGAGCAGGCGCAGCGATTCTTCGACCGCTCCGGGAACAAGGTCGGGGTTCGAGCGCAGTTTGGCCCAGGCCGTTGGGTCGTCGACGATCAATGCCATCATCGAGCCGATCTGGTTGCGCGTCGTGTCGATTCCGGCGGCGATGATGCTGCGGACCAGTGAGATGAGCTCCGAGTTGCTGAGTCGGTCGCCGGCCTCTTCGACGGCGATCAACCGACTGAGTAGGTCGTCGCCGGGCGTGCGGCGCCGCGCTTCGATCACGGTGGTGCAGTAGGCGTCGAACTCGGCCGAGGCCCGCGCGAGTCGTGCATCACGTTCGGTGTCGTCGACGGCCGAGGACTTGAGAACCTGGAAGTGGGATTCTGCCCACTTGTCGTGGAGTGGAAAGTCCTCGGGGCCGGTGCCGAGCATCTGGCCGATGACCGCGATCGGCAATTCGCTGACCATCGCAACGAAGTCGATGGTTGCGTTGCCGTGTTGGTCGCGGGGAGCCGATGCCATCGCGCGATCAACCAGCGTGTCGGCGTGGCGACGGATGCCGGGTCGCATCGATTCGATCGATTTGGGCGAGAAGGTTTCTGCGACGAGGCGCCGCAGTCTGGTGTGCTTTTCTCCCTCGGCGAGGAGGATGTCGTCGGCCGGCAGTGAACTGACGGGGTCGACGACACCTGCCATCAACGCGGGGACCTTTCCGGCGCCCTGATGAAGGCGTCGGTCGCGCAGAAGTGTCGTGACATCGTCGTGTCCGAAGACGAGATAGCCACACAGCCACCTGTGCAGCCAACCCTGCGTGCGCGATTCCTCGAGTTCTGAATGGAACTGTTGATGTGTCGGGTCGTCGAGCGACATCCGGTAGCGCGGGATGTCGGTTTCACCACTTGACATCGACGGTTCTTACCACACCGAGTGCTTCTTCGAGCGCGCCACCCGCTTCGAGTAGCACGTCCTCGCGCCAAGTGTGGGCGAACAGTTGGACGCCGATCGGTGCGCCGTCGACGAACCCCATCGGGAAGGCGAGGGCTGGCATCGCGATTGCAGAGAGATTGATGCCCCAGCGACCCACTTGGACAAGTTCGGCCATCGCGCCGGGATGGTCGACATCGAAGCCGCGAGGAATCGTGGTGTTCACCATGAGCGGTGAAACAACGATCGGGTACGTGGCGAGGAATCGGTTCCATTCGCGCACCAGCAGATCGCGGTCGATGAGCGCGGCCATGAACGTCTCGGACGTGGCCGGCGGGAAGCTGCTGGCCCAATCTTCGATCGATGCCTGCAGGCCTGCATCGCCGATCGCCGGAAGCATGGGGCGAAGACCGAGCATCATGTCGATTGCACCGAGTCGCTGCCACAAGGTGAAGAAGACGTCGACCTTGGGCGGCGTCACTTCGTCGACGTCGTAGCCGGCGGCCTCGAGAATCTTCCCCGTGCGACGCACCGCGTCGAGAGTTTCGGATGCGATCGGGTGACCGTCATCGGTGACCAGCGCGACGCGCTTCGGCAGGGGATCGTTGGGGAACGAATGTGGCGCAGGGATCCAGTTCGGGTCGTTCCAGTTGTTCGCCGTCATGATGCGGTAGCCGGTGCGGATGTCGGCCATGGTGCGGGCAATGACCCCGTTGGTCGACATCTCCGAAGCAGTCCACGCGCGGCCGACCGCGGGATTTGTGCCTCCGGTGGGCATTCGGTGAACCGTCGGCCGCAGGCCGATCACACCATTCATATATGCGGGCCAACGCACCGAGCCCGCGACGTCGTTGCCCTGGGCGATCTGGCACATGCCCGTGGCGACCGCGACACCCGCACCACCACTGGAGCCGCCGCACGAGATGTCGTGGCGGTAGGGGTTCAGGGTCTCGCCGTGGAGATCGTTGGCGGTGTGGAACCGCATCGCAAAGGCGGGGGAGTTGGTGCGGCCGACCATCGCCGCGTCCGCATCGAGGAGTTCGCGGATGCACGCGTTGGTTTCCACCGACGGGTTGTTCGCGAGTGATTTGATGCCGTTGTCGTTGGGATACGGCACGTGATCGGTGTTGATCTTGGTGGTGATGACGACACCGGCGAGTTCGCCGTGCGACTTCGCTGCGTCGACTCGTGTGGCGGTGGAGCGCGCGTCGTCGTCGGTCCG
>CAYFNP010000170.1:0-3992 GCA_964344425.1 uncultured Bifidobacterium sp.
GAAGCCGTCCCAGCAGGCACGCCGCTACAACATGGATGTCGTCGAAGAATTCCTCGTTCGGGGCGGTCTCTTGTCGACGCTGCAGGCGCACGGTGATGTGCGGTGTGTGCCTGCGCCAGTCGTTCCCCGGGTCAACGAAGTCGATGTCGATCGAATCGGCAAACTGATCGACGTCAATCGATCCGCGCTGCGCGGATTGAAGTGGAAGTGGTTCCTCGGCGGCCTGCTTGTTGCAGTCACCGAATCGAAGCCGGCGATGCGGGTCATCGGTTCCCGGGGAATCCGGATCAGTGATGTGGAAGAGGCCATTCGTCGTGACGCCGAGTTCTCGTCTCTCATCCCAGAGGGAGGTCTGACCCCGCAACGTGTCGTCAGCGAGATGAAGCGAATGCACAAGGCTCGGTTGGGCTTCCTGTGGTTGAAGGAAGAGGGTGGCATCCACACGCTGACGTGTCTGAACCGCGAGGGCTCTTCGGCCCCCAAGCAGCACGCCCGCGAGTTCGGTAAGCCTGTCTTCGCGGCGGGTGAAATCGTGTGGGCCTCGCTCGAAGAAGTGACCAACGGCCGTCGCAGTCGACGCAAGCACCCGGCGTTGTTGCTGCAACTGACCGGTCATCGGAACGACAAGTGGATCCTCGTGTCCTTCACGTCCGACGTCGAGGGCGCTCCCGATCACCGTCGGATCGAACATTTCGAAGAGCTCGGTCTCAGCCACACGGGCTACGTCTGGCACGAGACGATGAAGGTTCATGCCTCTCAAATCGAATCGCACATCGGCTGGGTCACCCACGACCTGATTCAGGTCGTCGACAATGCGATCAATCTGCGCGGCAATCTCGCCGCCGATCTTCGACGCATCGCCGACCAGCATCAGGGTCTCGCCGCCTGATGGGTCTGCTCAGTTTCTACATCGGCTACCGCAAGGGCCGCCGGGCCGAGCGCCGTCGCTCGTCGTCTGATGCGGTCTTCGACGACGTCGCGGACGACGAAGTGTGCAACAACTGTGGCTACGAGGCGCGCCAACATTCCGACGAGGGGGAGTGTCCGACCTATGGCTGAGAACGTCGATGTGGTCTCCCGTGATTCCGCGCGGCCCCGGCGACACCTGGGTCGGTGGCTTCTCGCCCTGGTCGGTGTCGTCGTTGGTTTCGTGTTCGTCCCGCCGATCGTCGACCTTGGTGGCTCTTCGGCTCCCAGTCTCGAGCCACTGCGGACCGAGTTCGGCGCGGCCGGCTACGACTGCCGCGTTCTGGCGTCGGGCAAGAAGGGCATCATCACCGACTCCGTCGTTTGCTCGTCGGGCGATCTTCGGGTCGAGATGTCGTCTCACTCGAATGGGCAAAAGCAGGACGAGATCGTGCGGTTCATCTCCGAAAACGTCGGCTGTCCGCTGGCGCACAGCAGAGCAGCTGATCGGTTCGATCTGTTCACGGCCGACCGCATCACCGCGTTCATCGCGGGCGGGTCGGTTCAGGATCTCCTCTCTGATGTGCCTTCTCTCGGCACCTTCCGGCGCACCACCATCCAATGCGGACAAGTCCCCAACGGCGGAGTCGTCGACGGTCCGGTTCCCCCATCGGCTTGATTGTGTCGTTTCGATGACGAGAGAAGCGGAGGACGGTATGTACGTGGACCCGATTTACGACGGCGAAATCTGCCCGTCGTGCGGTGAGGTGCCGTTGACGGGTGACCCCGGTGACGACGTCGAGTGTCCCAGTTGCGGAGCGGTGTTCTACATCCCGGAGGACGATGAATGACCGATGAACCCGTCGCCAATTGCGATGTGTGTGACCGCGGAATCGGCCACGAAGTTGACATCGACCTCGACGATCCGCCGTATTGCCGAGTTCGGTGTCGGGTGTGCAAGAGCGAAATGCGTTTCGAAGCGACTCAGGACCGTGAATGTTGCGGCCACAGGTACGTGGGCGAAGATCTGTTTCGTGCCGACGCCTATTACGGCGCCCACGACGATTACTCCGACGAGGACTTTTCCGAGTACGAGGAGTGGGACGACGAAGAAGAGGAAGAACAGTCCGAGGACGAGTGAATTCGGGGTGTCCCTCGCGTGCGTACGCGTACGCACGTGGGCGCGCACATCCCGCGTGCGCGCGCCAGAGGCCGTCAAGTCTTTCGTGAAATGCCTGCAGTGATTGGCTTTCGTCGGGGTCAACGGGGGTCGTGAAGAGAGGGGGTGGGTGTATGAAGCCGCCCCATGAAAACGACCAAGAACCCAACGAAGAAGACAACGAGTGCCAAGACCCTGCTGGTGGTGGAGTCGCCGAACAAGGTGAAGACCATCGAAAAGATCGTCGGACCCGGTTACGTGGTGCGGGCCACGGTGGGCCACATCGCAGACATTCCCGAGCGTTCGGGTTCGGTGGACCCGGCGAACGGATTCGCCGCGGTGTACGAGCTGACCGAGCGTGGCGTCGAGGTGGTGGCGCAACTGCGTGCCGACCTGCACCTGTGTGACGAGCTGGTGCTGGCCACCGACAACGACCGCGAGGGTGAACTGATCGCGGCCCACGTGGTGGAGTTCCTGAACCCCCGGGTGCCGGTGCGTCGGGTGACGTTCAACGCGGTGACGAAAGATGCGGTGCTCGAGGCGTTGCGGGGTGGCCGCGACATCGACACGGCGTTGGTCGAGGCGGCAAAGACCCGGCGGGTGCTCGACCGGCTGTTCGGCTTCGAGGTGTCCGACGTGACGCGTCGCAAGGTGCGACGCAACGCAACGGCGGGCCGTGTGCAGAGCCCGGCCTTGCGCCTGGTGGTCGAGCGTGAGTTCGAACGCATGGCGTTCCGGTCGGCTGCGTACTGCAGCGTCGAGGGCGACGCGGGCTTCGCGTTCCGTTTGGTGTCGGTGAGTGGAGCGAAGGTGGCACGCGGCGCCGACTTCGATGCCGAGGGTCGTGTGGCGCCGGGGGTGTTGGTGCTCGACATGGCGTCGGCCGAGGTGATCGCTTCGGGATTGCTGGGTGGGGAACTGACCGTGTCGTCGGTGGAACGCAAGCCCGTGCGGCGCAGCCCGCTCGCACCGTTCACGATGAGCACGCTGTACCAAGAGGCGATGAACCGCCTCGGCATGTCGACAAGCGAAGCGCGGGTTGTTTCGCAGCGACTGTTCGACCAGGGCCACATCACCTACCCACGCACCGACTCGGCGGTGCACGAGCCGTCGTCGCGTCGTGAGATCCGTGACGAGATCGCACGGCTGTTCGGTGCGTCGTTGGTGTCGCCCATCGAACGCTTCACGAAGGCGAAGAAGGGTGCGCAGGGCGCCCACGAGGCGATTCGCCCGACCGACGTGACCAAGCGTGCGATCCCGGGGTTGTCGGGTCGCGAGGCGGCGATGTACGAGATGGTGTGGCAGCGCACGCTGGCCAGCCAGATGGCCGATGCGGTGGGCGAATCGGTGTCGCTGGTGCTGGTGGCGGGCGACCACGAGTTCTCGGCGTCGGGCACCTCTTATATGGAGGACGGCTACCGGAGGGTGTGGCCGGTGGATTCTGCGGGTGTGGTGCCGCCGGCGCTGGCCGTGGGTGCGGTCGTGCCAGTGGTGTCGGTCGAGGCGAAGTCGCACGAGACCAAGCCGCCGGCACGGTTCAACGAGGGTTCGCTGGTGCGCGAGATGGAAGAGCTGGGCATCGGCCGTCCGTCGACGTATGCGTCGATCATCGCGAAGTTGCGTGACCGTTACGTGTGGAGCCAGTCGGGGGACCGCGCATTGATTCCCACGTTGACGGCGTTCGCGGTGTACCGCGTGTTGATGGCGGGCTTCGCGCCGTTGGTCGAGACGTCGTTCACGGCGGAGATGGAGGAACAACTCGACGCGGTTGCCGACGGTGGGGTGGCGCGCGACGAGATTCTGTCGGCGTTCTACTTCGGCGTTCCCGGAACCGAGGGTCTCGAGGGTCTGGTCGACCGCGCGAAGTCGGGTATCGAGGCACGTGAGATGGTGTCGTTCGACCTGGGTGTCGACCCTGCGTCGGGCG
>CAYFNP010000171.1:0-3977 GCA_964344425.1 uncultured Bifidobacterium sp.
CAGGTCAGGCATCGATCTTCCAGCCGCTCATGCGTCACCTCGGTGGCTGGCTGCTGAAGGCACGCGGCAAGGAATGGTTGCACTCCGCACGTCGTTACGGTCCGTTCCTTGTCGGCGGCGCGGTCTGGGGTGCGATCGGGCTCAACCCGTGGCGCACCGATGACTACTCGCGGTTCTGGATGGCACTGACGGGCATCTTCCTCGTGATCTTCGTCCGCTCGATCGCCGTGCAGGTTCGCGCGGCGCGAGCAGCAAAGGCACAGAAGGAAGCCGAACTGAAGAAGTTCCTCGAAGAAATGGCGGCCGCATCATGAGCGCACTCCTCCAGACATACGACCTCACCGTTTCGTACGGCGGTCTCCACGCAAACTCCAACGTCAACATCAAGGTGGAGAAGGGCAAACTGACGGGCCTCATCGGCCCGAACGGCGCCGGCAAGACCACCTTCATCGACGCCATCACGGGGTTCACCAACATCTCGTCGGGTCGCGCCGAATTCCGCGGCGCCGACATGGTGGGCACCACACCCGCCCAGCGTTCCCGCAACGGTCTCGTGCGCACCTTCCAGTCGCTCGAACTGTTCGAGGACCTGACGGTGTGGGACAACCTCATCGTGATGGCCGAAGAGACCAAGTGGTGGTCGTTCCTTGCGGACATCATCCAGCCCCGCCGCAAGGTCGGTGTCGAAGAGCAGGCCCAGTGGGCACTCGACCTTCTCGGTCTGGGTGACCTGAAGGACCGTCTGACGCTCGACCTGTCGCACGGCCAGCGCAAGCTGGTCAGCGTGGCACGCGGTCTGGCGGCCAAGCCGGAACTGTTGCTGCTCGACGAACCCGCCGCGGGTCTCGACACCGTCGAGTCGCAGCAACTGGGTTCGCACCTCCGCGACATCCTTACCCGGGACATCACGTTGTTCCTGATCGACCACGACATGGGCCTCGTGCTCAGCGTGTGCGATTACATCTACGTGCTCGACTTCGGGAAGATCATCGCCGAGGGCACACCGGAAGAGGTCCGCAAGAACCCCGAGGTCATCAAGGCGTACCTCGGTGAAACCGCGGGCGAAATTCAGGCACAGGAAGGCGCCGCCGCGCGCCAGCAGGGAGGCCACTCATGAGCAAGCCAGTCGTCGAGGTTCAGAACCTCAACGCCGGCTACGGCGGAATCCCCGTCGTGCGCGGACTCAACATTCACGTCAACCCGGGTGAAGTCGTCGCCCTGCTCGGACCCAACGGTGCGGGCAAGACCACGACGCTCCTCACGATCAGCGGCATTCTCAAGCCGGTGTCGGGCAACATCAACGTGCTGGGTTCCAGCACGATCGGTGAGCGCCCCGAGAAGATCGCGCGACGCGGTCTGGCCCACGTGGCCGAAGACCGTTCGCTGTTCTTCGACCTCACCGTGCAAGAGAACCTCCGCCTCGGACTGACGCCCGACCGGGCCAAGCGTGCACAGGCGCAGGAGAACGCACTCAACATGTTCCCTGCCCTGCGTCCGTTGCTCGACCGTCGCGCGGGTCTCCTCTCGGGTGGCGAGCAGCAGATGCTCGCCATGGCACGCGGTCTCGCGTCCGAACCGAAGGTGCTCCTCGTCGACGAAATGAGCCTTGGTCTTGCACCGATCATCGTCGAGCGCATGCTCCCCATCGTGCGGGAGATCGCCGACAAGACCGGCGCAGGCGTGCTCATGGTCGAACAGCACGTGGGCCTCGCGCTCAGCGTCGCCGACCGCGGATACGTCATGGCACACGGCGAGCTCACGATGGAAGGCACGGCCAAGGAACTCCAGGCCAACCGCGCCCTCCTCGAGGCGAGCTATCTCGGCGGGGGTCACTGACCGACGCCGTCGTTCCTGCAGCTAACGCAGGAGGGCCCCGGCCGAAAGGCCGGGGCCCTTTTCATGTGCCCACCACAGCCACACGAACTTCAGCGCACGTTGCGCTCGCGGTTCACACGCGCGGCCTTGGCACCGGTGCCACGCACCACGACCTCGCGAACGATCGCCGCACGACCCGGGCGCACCACCGTCAGACGCACGGTGCACTCCCCCGCGCGCATCACGCGCACCGCCGTCGTGATGACCGGTGTCAACACGTTGCGACACACCCGGGTGCGGTCCAACCTCACTTCGACGCGCATCGTGCTGGCCGCGTGCGCGCTGACGCTGCGCGACCTGCTCATGTTGCTCACGATCAACGTGCCCGGCAGACGCACTCCGACGATTCGCCCCAGACGACCGAGACCCAACTGCTGGCCAACGCGCAGGTCGACCGTGCGCTTCGACACCTTCGGTGCGACCGGACGCTCGGACGGCGCCGGTGCGAGAAGAACGAAGGGTGCTTCGGGCACGGTCTTCGTGGTCGGTTCGGCCGCCGCCTGCTTTTCGACCGCGGGTGTCGCTACTGCAACGTCATCGATCGTTGCAGTGGGTGTATCGACGCTCGGCGCAGCGGCAACGGGTGCCTCGTTCACCGGTTGCGGAGGCTGTGGTGCGGGAGCGTTCGGCACCTCGACAGCGGGTGTCGGAACAGTTGGCGTTGGAACCGTGGGTGTCGGCGTCGTTGGCGTTGGCGTCGGTGCGACGTATGGTGCGACCAAGCGCACTGCGGTGCTCGCCGGTACCAACACGTGGTCACCGGCCTGGCCGGCGATGCTGCTTCCCCAGCACCACACCGACGCATCGACGAGGCGAGCGCACGTGTGGTTCGCACCCGCGGCGACTTCCTCGACGCCGCTCAGGTCGCCGTAATTGCCCAACTGGCCGAGCGCGTTCGATCCCCAGCACATCACCCTGCCCTCTTCGGTGGCAACGCACGTGTGCGCAGCACCGGTGGTCACATCGGCAACTCCGGCGGTGATGTTGTTCGGCGTCAGCTGTCCGAAGGTGTTGTCACCCCAGCAACGCAGGCCGCCCGTTGTGGTGCGTGCGCAGGTGTGGGCGCTGCCCGCGCTGACGCGCGCCACGTTCGGCATGGTGGGGTCACCCGCACGACCGTCGAGGCCACGGCCCCAGCACTGCATCGTTCCGACCGCACGCACCACGCACGTGTGGTTCAACCCGGCCTCGATGTCGACCGCGTCGGCGATGCCCGTCACGTTGGTCGGCACGTTGCGCAGCGTGCGCGTTCCGTCGCCCACCTCGCCGTACTGGTTGCGACCCCAACACTGGGCGTGGCCGTTCGACATCGCCACGCACGTGGTGAATCCACCCGCGGTCAGGCTCGAGGGTTGCGCGGCGCTCGCTGCCAGAGTGACGAGCTGCGGTGTGTTCTGGGCTGGACCGCCGCCGAGTCCAAGCTGACCGAAGCCGTTGTCGCCCCAGCAGAAGACGCGATGATCCTGTGCGAGCGCGCAGGTGTGCGACACGCCAGCGGCGATGTCGACGATGTGCGCGTCGGCCGGCAGTGTCACCTCGACCACGGTCGATCCCGATTCTGCGTCGGGGTTGCCCAACTGGCCGTAGGCGTTGTCACCCCAGCAGGCGACGCTGCCGTCGGCACGCAACGCACAGGTGTGTGCGTCGCCCGCGGTCAGGCCGATGACGGGGCTGTCGGTGGCCGCCGATGCGGCCGTGCCCATGGCGAGACCGGTCGCAACGACGATGAATGTGGTGAAGGCAAGTCGTTTTCTCATGCCCTACCGAGTCGCGACCCGCCGCTCGGCGGACACTTTTTTCGGGAGTATTCCGCGCGGGAATCAGGGGCAGGTCTTGAACGTCGTCTCGAGGTAGGCGGTCGTGACGTTGCCCCGCGTATCGGTGACGCGCACTTCAACAACGAACGGCTCGGTGACCGTCGGAGAACCCTTCAGCACGTAGAACGTGTACACGTCGCCGGAAGTCGACATCGGCGGATTCAGAGTCGACTTGTAGCGCCCCGCGACCACGGCCTTCACGCCATCGACGTCGGTGACTTTGATGCCGATCGTGATGCCCGCGCCACCCTTCGACAGGTCCTTGCACGTCGACATCGACACGAC
>CAYFNP010000172.1:0-3961 GCA_964344425.1 uncultured Bifidobacterium sp.
CTTCGTACTTCGACAGTTCCTATGCCGGACACGGTGTCGCTACCGCGAACCGAGAGCCTCACGCCCCCCGACGCCTTCCCCGCGCGATCCGACGTGCGCGACACGGTGACCGCGTCGGATGCCGCCGCACCCGTTGCGGCGGTCGCCACGGAAAGCACTGGTTTGGTGGTGTCGAGGATGATGTCGTCGGTGACCGCTTGCGTCTGCGACCCAAAACGCGACACGTACTTCACGTAGACGATCTTCGTGAAGGTTCCTTCACGGCTCGACTGCAGTGTCCAGGGGAGATCGGCCGCATTGTTGACCAAATCGAAGCTTTCGGAGGTCTTGAAGCCACCGTCATTCGAGAGGATGGCCTTCACCGCTGTAGCCGGACCAACAACGGAAACTGTGACCGATGTCGAGCCCGTGAATTCGGCACCGTCATTGATTGACACACCCTCCGAGAGGGTCGTCGTGAAACTCTTGATTTCTCCCTCCGCCCTGCCGACAGCGTTCGACGCCACGACGCGGTAGTAGTACGTGCTCTTCTCGGCTAGGCCGGACAACAACGCACTCACATCCTCGTCAGCAGAGCCCGAACGGGTGACCGCCGGAGTCAGTGTTGACCCCACGAGTTTCGGGTCGGACCCATACTCGAACTGGATGGAGGTCTCGAGGTCCTTGGGGTTCACCTTCCCATTGACCGTCATGCCAGCCGATGTTCGCGATGCCGACCCTGTCGTGACGATCGGCTTTGCTCCCTTGGTTGTAACTGACTTGATGTCGCTTCGGGTTGTGCCGACCGCGTTCACGGCGACGACCTGGTACTTGTAAGTCGTCCCAGGCTGGAGACCAGTGATCGCGACCGAAATCCGAACCGCCGTGGAACCCGTCTCGACCTTCTCGACCGAGACATTCTTGGCCCCGGCCAGTGATGCGTCTGTTGCGTAGTCGACGGAAATCGACGTCGAGACTTCGTTGGCGTTCACGTCGACCTCGATATTTGCTGATGTCGAAGTCGATGTCGGATCGACCACTGAGACGGTTGGTGCCGCTCCACGCGTCGTGAAAGATTTGATTTCCCCCTGCGTCGACCCTGCCGTATTGGTCGCACTTATTCGGTAGTAATACGTCGCACCCGGTGACAGTGCGGACAGAGTCTTTTCCACCGCGGTCGACAGCACTCCTGAGACCGCGGTCAAAGTAACTGTGGTCGTTCCCGAGGAAAGCGTCGAGGAAGTTCCGTACACCAGTTGTGGTTCGGCCGCGATGCCCATGGCATTCACGGTGCCGACAACCTTTGCCCCGGTCGTCGTAACGTCGGATGACGCGCCGGTAGCAACAACCGGGACGGTACCGCTCACGGTGATAGATGAATCGGTGTCGATTGCGGCGATGTAGAGCCCGGTGGCTCCGGCCGAAGCGCGAAGCGTGCACGTTCCGACGTTCACGAGACTCACCGTGACGCCGGAAATTGTGCAAACCGACTCGGTAACGCTCACGAACGTGACCGCGGCACCACTCGTCGACGTTCCGCTGACATCGAATGGCGCGTCACCGAATTTTTTCGTCGCGGGCACGGTCAGCGACAACGACTGGCTCACGGCACCCTCGATAGCAACTGGCTGTGTAGTCGTGGCATTCGTCGCGTCGTTGCCAACCTGGCCTTGGGAACCGAAGCCCCAGCAATACACCCGTCCGGTCGACGTCAGCACGCACGCGAAGTCCACACCGACACCCACGCCGACGACGTTTGTCATGCCTTCTTTCGTCGATGTGACGTTGATCGGACCGTACGCATAAGAAGCACCCATTGATCCATCGCCGATTTGGCCGTAATCGTTTTTTCCGAAGCAGGCGACAACGCCCGATTGTCGGAGAATGCACGAATTGTTAGCGCCCGCGGACACACCCTTCACGTCGGTAAGCACCACCGGAGTTCCTGCCTCGGTACGAATCGCGACCGGATTGAGCTTGACGCCCGTCGACACGCCGTTGCCGAGATTGCCGTAAGCACCAGCCCCCCAACAACGACCCTCTCCGTTCGAAAGGACGGCGCAGGTCGATCCATCACCGGCAGATATGCCGACAACACCGCTCAAGTGCGTCGAGGTATCCGACTGATCGGACCCAGAGGTGAGCACGTAGCGTGCGGTTGTATTCGTACCGGCCATGCCGTTTCCATCACCGAGGGACCCAAACGCGTTCTCACCCCAGCACTTCACTTTGCCGGAGGTGAGGAGAACGCAGACATGCCCCTGACCTGCCGCAATTACGCTCGGCGTATCGCCACCCATCGAAATCTGTTGGGGCGTTTCAGATGACGCGAGCGCGCCGGGTGTCGCACCGAGCACCCCGCCGACGTTTCGCCCCCAACAGACAGCGCCCTGCGAGGTCGAAAGACCGCACATGAAATCGGCGCCCGCGGTGATCTGCGTGAAGTCCGTCGGAGAAGCGAGTGTGTTCGACGTCGCGCCGCTTGCAGAACTTCCCAGCTGTCCGTAAATGTTTCGACCGAGGCAGTACACCGCCCCAGTGACGCGGAGTGCACAAACGTGGTCCGCACCAACCGCTACTGCAGTCAAGTCGGTCGGCGCCCCCGTAACGAGAACTGGTTTCTTCTGTGTTCCACTCGACTGGGGCCCGATGCGACCGTCGCTGCCGTTGCCCCAGCAATAGAGCCTCGAACTTGCGACCAGACAGGCCGTGCTCCGTCCAACCGACAACGTTTGCGCCTGCGCGCGTAACGCCGCCGGCACGCCGGCGGAGTCCGCAGCAACACTCGTCGGACGCGAGGCGACGAATGTTGTCATCGCGACAACCACCAGGAGAACGACCGATGCGCGCGACTGCCTCATCATTGAATCTTTGTTCATTGTCCGCGCAAACTCAAGCGCCGGATGCACTAGGCCCTCAAATAGAAGATCTCGTCGGATTTGACGTTCGCGAAGGAGCAGCTGGCGCTGTACTTGCCGCCGTTGTTCGACGCGGCAACCCAACTACCTCCGGTGCCACACCTGACGCTGAACGGACCCGAAACCCCCGTCATGTTGAAGGTGACAGGCACCGTCGTGTCCTGTCCCGTCGTCGAGTCTGTGCCGCCGCCGAGAATCGTCACCGATACCCCTTCCAGACACGCAACGTCAGCGCACGGGTCGACGCCCGCCAGTTGACCTGCGCCACCGGTCAGGATCGCGCTGAACCCACTCGAGATCGGGTCGCTCACTCCCGGGCCCCAGTTGTCGAGGTTCGAGGAAATCGAGACGTTCTTTCTCACGCTGGCGTTCTGCGCTGTTGTCGTTTGCGTTGCGGCACTTGTCGTCGTTGCCCTCGCGACCGTTGTCGATGGCTTGGCACCGGCGGTCGTGGTTGCCGTCGCGACGGTCGTCGTCGTACTACTGGTGGTGGTCGCGGCAGCGGTGGTTGACGTTTCAGGCGTCGTCGTGGTTGTCACTGCCCCACCAATTGCGCGGCTCTCGGCCGACGGCAGTCCGGGCTTCACGGCGGGAACCTTCAGTTCCTCTGGCGAGTCTTGATACACCTGCGTGTTCGACAGACGACCGGCCGCGGACTCGACCTGCTGCGTGCCGTCGAGGCCGAAACGGGTTGTTTCGATCTGTTCGGGCGCCTTCTGGGCGACGATCTCGTAGTTGACATTCTCGGCAACACCTTCGCGTCCCGGCGTGCGCACATCGATCGCGTTCGTCGTGTCGTCTGCAACCGCCGTCACGGCATTCCCGTCGGCCCCGTCGACGGTGACCGTGACCTGGCTGCCGTCGGTGACCACCGTGTTGTTCGCACCATTCGACGTTGCGACGAAGTTGCCGTCGGCGAGGGTGAGGACCGCAGCAGGGTCGTTGGTTGAAATCGAATCCGGAGCGAGGACGACCGGCTCGGTAGCAGAACCAGCGGTATCGACCTGAAACGTGGCTTGCGGCGTGATGCCGGTGACGCGCATCCTGATACCCGAAGACTTGAT
>CAYFNP010000173.1:0-3959 GCA_964344425.1 uncultured Bifidobacterium sp.
ACTCTCACTTGCGGCGTCCTAAGCGCCGTGCCTCTGCCATTGGGCTACGCCGGCGGGGCATTCGCAGGCTAATGCGGTATGTGTCGGGAAAGAGCCCGTTCTTTGACAGAATGTAAAGGTGACGACAGCGACCGCAAGCCCCGTATCCGGATTGTCCAAAGAGGCGCTCACCAGCCAACTCGGCCTTGCCGACTCCGTCGTCGACGCGGCATCGCTCGCCAACAGCGTCAAGCGATTCGCCGAGCAGAAGATCGTGCTGCCGACCTTCGCGCAACTTGCCGACCCCTCGACGATTCCCGCCGCGGTTTCCGCCGGCCTGAAGGGTCTCGACAAGAACGCCGCCGATGCCCGCAATCTCTTCCGCGTCCATTGGTACAACGACCTCGACGGCAATCGCGTGTCGGTACCCGACCATGTCGTGCTGCCTTCGTCGCTGACGGGGGTCGAGAGTCCGATCATCGTGGTGTTCGGCGACCGCTTCCCCATGATCACGGCGCACAAGGTGCTCGCCGCGTATTCGTGTTTCGCGCCACGCGTCATCTCGGGCCAGTTCGATCCGACCAAGCACCGTGCGGTGTGGCCGTCGACGGGCAACTACGCGCGCGGCGGCGTTGCCATCAGTCGCATCATGGGCAGCCGCGGTGTTGCCGTCCTGCCCGCCGGTATGTCGAAGGAACGCTTCGACTGGCTCGACCGTTGGGTCGCCGATCCCGCCGACGTCATTCGCACGCCCGGCACCGAGAGCAACGTGAAAGAGATCTACGACGCCTGCAACGAGATGGCCAAGGATCCGGGCAACTTCATCCTCAACCAGTTCTGCGAGTTCGGCAATCACGTCGGCCACTACTACGTCACGGGTTCGGCACTTGCGCACGCATTCGAAACCGTGGCAAAAGCCAGCGGCAATCCGCGCATGCGCTGCGCGGCCTTCACGTCGGCAACGGGCAGCGCGGGCACCATCGCCGCGGGCGACAGGTTGAAAGACCTGTACGGCACCAAGATCGTCGCCGTCGAGGCACTTGAGTGTCCGACGATGCTCGAAAACGGCTTCGGCGAGCACAACATCCAGGGCATCGGCGACAAGCACATTCCGCTCATCCACAACGTCATGAACACCGATGTGGTGGTTGCCGTGTCCGATCGTGCAACCGACGAACTCGACGTGTTGTTCAACACCCCCGAGGGCAAGGCCTATCTCGCCGACCGGCTCGGACTCTCGACGGAACTGCTCGAGCACCTCGAACACTTCGGGTTCTCCGCCATCTGCAACGTTCTCGCTGCCATCAAGACCGCGAAGCTGCTCGGTCTCGGCGCCGACGATGCGCTCATCACCATCGCCACCGACGGTTCGGCGCTGTACCCGAGCGAGCGCGTGAAGACGCTCGCGCACCGTTTCGACAACGACTTCACGCGCGCCGACGCGGCCGAGGTGTACGGCGAGCATCTCGCCAACGTCAACACCGACGCAATGATCGACTGCACCGAGCGCGACCGCAACCGCATCTTCAACCTCGGCTACTACACATGGGTCGAACAGCAGGGAACCCCGCTCGATGTCTTCGAGGCGCGCCGCTCGCAGGACTTCTGGCGTGGCATTCGTGCCTACATGCCGGTGTGGGACGAGATGATCGGTGAGTTCAACGCCCGCGTCGCGGCGCACAAGTAGGCCCATGCGCGCCCTCGTCGCCGCGCGTCTGCGGTGTGCGTCGTGCGGCACCGTCGTTTCCCTCGACCGCGCGCTGACGTGGCGCTGTCCCGGTTCGTCGCCGGCCGACCGGCACCACGTGTTGATGATCGACAGCGACATCGCGGCCGCCGAATTCGTCCGTGACGAGTCCGACAACCCATTCGTCGCCTTCCGGCGGATGCTCGCGTGGGACACGTTCGCCGCGTCGACCGGCATGACCGATGACGAACGGCGTTCGTTCATCGAGCGCACCGACGCTCTGGTCGCGGCCGTTGCGGGCACCGGATTCCGTTTCACGCCGGTCGCGCGCGAAGCCGGGCTGTCGACGGAACTCGGCTTCCGCGAGCGTGGTGGCGTGTGGGTGAAGGACGAAACGCACAACGTCGCGGGCTCGCACAAGGCCCGGCATCTCTTCACCGAACTTCTGCACCTGCTCGTGGCGGAGTCGAAGAAGCTCGTCGACTGGTTGCCCGCATCGCGACCCGAACTCGCGATCGCGTCGTGCGGAAACGCCGCAATTGCCGCATCGACGCTCGCCGCATCGGTCAACTGGCCGATTCGAGTGTTCGTGCCCGAGGCTGCCGACGAGGCTGTCATCGCAGTTCTCGATTCGCTCGGTGCGACGGTCGAACGTTGTCCGCGCCGCGCGGACGACCCGCCGGGTGACCCCTGCGTGCTGCGTTTCCGCGAGCGCGTCGCCGCAGGCGCGGTGCCCTTCGGTGTGCAGGGCACCGAGAACGCGTGGTGTCTCGACGGGGGCAGGGTGATCGGTTGGGAACTGCTCGACCAGCTGGGCGTCGACGGGCTCACCCACATGGTGGTCCAGGTGGGAGGCGGGGCTTTCGCCGCGGGTATCGGTGAGGCCCTTGCACTCGCGGGTGCGTCGGCAAAGTTGGTCGCGGTGCAGACCGAGGGCTGCGCACCTCTCGAACGCGCGTGGAATCGTGCTGCCGAGACGGGCGGTACGGCCGGTGCCGGTGCGCGCTGGTCGAGTTGCATGTGGCCGTGGGAGGCGACGCCCCATTCGTTGGCCGACGGCATCCTCGACGATGAAACGTACGACTGGGTGGGTGTGTGCGATGCGATGACACGCACCGGTGGCTCACCGGTGGTGTCGCCCGAGTCCGACGTCGTCGCGGCCTACGGTCTCGCGCACCGTGCGACAACGATCGACGTGTCACCGACGGGCAGTGCCGGCCTTGCCGGGGTGGTGACGATGCGCGATTCGGGACGACTCTCCGCCGACGACCGTGTTGGTGTGGTGTTCAGCGGAATCAGACGTGGCGTGGATCGGCCGTCACTTCGTTGAGGCGGCCGTCCTTGACGTCGTACACGAAGCCCCGAACGTGTTCCTTGTACTTGATGAACGGTGAGTGCAGCAATCGACCGATGCTCTGGCGCACGTCGGCGTACGGGTCGGTGAATGCCTCGAGCGACCACCACGGTTTCAGGCCGCTCTCGGCAGCGAGTTCAGCGTAGAACTTCGCCTCGTCGACCTTCTGCAGGCCGCAGTCCGTGTGGTGGATCAGCACGATTTCCTGCGTGTTGAGCACGCGCTGCGAGAGAACGAGAGAACGCACGACGTCGTCGGTCACGACGCCTCCGGCGTTACGAATGATGTGGGCATCTCCGTGCGCAAGGCCGAGCATTTGGAAGATGTCCATGCGGCTGTCCATGCACGCAACGATTGCGAGATGCCGGCGGGGCGTGAGAGAGAGACCGTGGTCGGCGAACGCCGTGACGAAGTTCTCGTTGTAACCGAGGAGCTCGTCGGTGTTCGGTGAGAATCCTTCGTCGGCCGCGCCATTCATCGCGGTCATTCTGCCCCAAGTGAGGTCCTCGCGAAGAAGCCCCACTAACCTCACGGGCATGACGTCGCTGCCTTCTTCCCCAGGTTCGATTCCTTCGATGCTCGAGGCCGGGTCGACCGACCCGCGTTTCGACGTGTTCGGTCGCCTCATGAAGAACCGCGTCGTCATGCTCGGCACCGATGTCAACGACGACATCGCCAACCAGATCTGCGCCCAGCTGCTGTACCTCGAGGGTGAAGACCCGAATTCCGACATCTGGCTGTACATCAACAGCCCCGGCGGGTCGATCACCGCGGGCATGGCCATTTACGACACGATGCAGTTCGTGTCGTGCGACGTTGCGACCGTGTGCATGGGCCTCGCAGCCTCGATGGGTCAGTTCCTGCTCACTGCGGGCACCAAGGGCAAGCGGTACACCCTGCCGAACGCACGCATCATGATGCACCAGCCCCTCGCCGGCC
>CAYFNP010000174.1:0-3955 GCA_964344425.1 uncultured Bifidobacterium sp.
GAACGACAACCATCCATCGAGCGAGTCGAAACCGAACGAACGCGGGTCGCGCGTCGCAACGACGAGTCGGACCGCGTAGTCGGCAACCGCCTCGGGTACCGGCAGTGCCGCGGCCTCGTTCTGAATCTCGCGCAGACGCGGCAGCGACAGAAACTCGCGCACTGGCTCTGCGGGCAACGAACTGCGGCGCGCGATTTCGGCCTCTTCGCGCGGTGTCGGGTAGTCGACCGGAACCCGCATCAGGAATCGGTCGCGTTGCGCTTCGGGCAACGTGTACACGCCCTCTTGTTCGATCGGGTTCTGCGTTGCGAGGACCATGAACGGTGGCTCGAGTTTCGTCGTGACGCCACCGATCGAGACCTGACGTTCGGCCATCACCTCGAGCAACGCCGACTGCACCTTGGCAGGCGCACGGTTGATCTCGTCGGCAAGGACGAAGTTCGCAAACACGGGTCCGAGTTCGATGTCGAACGACTCGCGCGACGCGCGGTAGATGCGCGTTCCGACGATGTCGGCCGGCAACAGGTCGGGCGTGAACTGGATACGGGAAAAGGTTCCCCCGACCATCCGTGCGAGAGTCGACGTCATCATCGTCTTGCCGACGCCGGGCACGCCCTCGAGCAGGCAGTGTCCGTTGGCCACCAAGGCAACGACGAGACGTTCGACGACACGTGTTTGGCCGACGACGTGTCGTGCGAGTTCGTTCCTCAGGTGCTGCAGCTGCTCGCCGGTCGGTGTCGTTTCCATTTCGTTCGGCTCACTTTCTGCGGATTGCATCGGCGATCTTTTTCAGATCGGACTTCGAAACGCCGGCGGAACCCTCGACGATGACGGTGAGGTCGTCGGCGAGTCGACGCACCACGCCGCTTCCGGCGTATGCATCGGCCGCCTTGCCCGCGTCGGGGCCCTCGGTCGCAGTGATCGTGACGGTGCCGTTCGGTCCCTGCAGTTGGATTGTCTCGACACCCGCGCCGTTCGATTCGAACGACATGCTGTTCGTCTGCTGCCAACCCTGCGGCATGGGATCAACCTCGACGATTCCACTGTCGGCGCCGGGTTGGACTTGCGACCCCGCGTCGGGTGCCGTCTCTCCGGGGTTCATCTGCTTGAAAAGATCGCCGAGAAGGTCGTCGAGAGAATTCGGCAGGTCGAACTGGAAACCATTGCCCTGATCGCCGAACGGCGACTCGGGTGCGGTGACGGTCGGTGCATCGGCCCCGCCGTTCTTCTTCACCTCGTCCATCAGATCGCGCGCGTCGGGAATCGGAATCGCAAAGCCGACGCCGTTGCTACCGCCCGACGTGCTGGCGATTGCCGTGTTGATGCCGATGACGCGATTCTTCGCATCGACCAACGGCCCGCCCGAGTTGCCCGGGTTGATCGCAGCGTCGGTTTGGATGAGGCCCGTCAGCGTCATCGACCCGATGGTCAACTGACGGTTCAGGCCGCTGATGATTCCCGACGTCACCGACGCCTGGTAGCCGAACGGGCTGCCGAGCGCGACGACGGGTTGACCGATCGCGAGTTTGTCGCCGCCCAACTTCGCCGCGGGGAGATCCTTTTCGGACTCGACCGACAGAATCGCGAGGTCGCGCGCGGGCTGACGACCGATCACCCGGCCACGGAGTTTCGTGCCGTCGTTCAGGACGACGTTGTAAGTGTCGCCCGATTCGACGACGTGGTGCGCGGTCAACACCAGACCCGACGCGTCGTAGATGACGCCGCTGCCGATCTCGCCGTTCGATTCGATCTGCACGACGGACGGGCCGACGTCTTTCGCCACGCTTTCGGGTGACCCCGGTGCGGCCGACGAATTGCCACCGGAATCCGCGGTCGTGTCGGCCGGTGATGACGCATCGGTGGTCGAATCAGAAGTCGCAACGTCGGTCGACGTGGTAGCGGGTGACGAATCGCCGGAGTCGCCACCGACCAGCAGCAAAGCCGAACCACCACCCAACACCAGGGCCGCGACAACCAGCACGGCGACGACTCGCACGCGGCGGCGCGGACGACCCGGAATTTCCCCGCCGTCCGACGCACCCTGAGTCGACGGCGGCGGAAGCGGAACACCGAGCGGAGGGCTGGGCGGAATGTCGCGCCACGTGCGCGGACGCTGGCCCGCGGGTGGATCGAATGCTCCGTTGTCGCTCACCGCGCTCTCCCCGTGACTCGATGACTACCGAGCGCAAAGGGTAAAGCCTGTGGGGACGTCGGCAAAGTCGCCCGCACGACTTCTTCGGAGTTTCTTACCCGTGCGACACCAGCGGCGTCGGGTGCTCAGGGTTGAGCGAGATATTCGTCGATGCGCTTGTGCACGTGGCGCAGACGCACCTCTTGGTAGTTGCCGAGAATCTCGGCCCCCTTCAGGCTGCCCTTGAAGCCCCGCTGCTGCGCGGCCAGGTTGTCGGTGTCCTGGTCGTAGACGAAACCAAGACCTTTCTCCATGCCCGGCGCGGTCATGTAACTGACGTTCACGTCGACGTCGTACGGACGCGCCGGTGCCGGAGTTTCCTTGCCGTCGGGCGGGAAGCGCAGGAACAGCAGTTCGAAGATGCACTCGTCGGGATCGGTCGGGTGCGGCAGGAAGCGGTACACCATCGGACGTGCCGCACCGGGAAAGAAGAAAGCGTTCGGGAACACGAAGTACTCGATCGAATCGAGCGTCTCGGCGACGCCGAAGCCGGAGAAGTCGTGGTTGAACCGCGTCTTCAGTTCGTCCTGCACGATCTTGTAGTACACGTCGCGCGCGGTCTTGCCCTCGGGCACCTTCGGCACGTCGTCGGGGTTGCCGTAGCGCCGGCGCAGGACGAAGTTGAGAATGTCCTGTTCGGTCTGCTTGCGGTCGATGTGCGGGCTCTGCGTGCCCGACGTGTGCATGAAGCGCGACACATTGTCACCGAACACGTCGTACTGTGCGTTCGCATCGCCGGTCGCGCGCAATCCCTCGGGGTGCGTCTTGTAGACGTGGTACGCCTCGAGGAAAGCGCCCATCGATGCCTTCCAGTTCGCAGGCAGACGCTTGCGCAGATGGAGCTCGAGGTAGCGGTCGCCAAGGTCCCAGTTCCCGGTGAAGTGCTCGGGCATCACGCCGAGGTAATCGCGCAACGGCTGGGCGTTCTTGTCGAAGTTGACCCACACGAAGCCACCCCACGTGTCGACGAGGATCTCGGGCAGACGCAGATCGTCGTCGGTCCAACCCGGAAAGTCCCACCGACACGGCACCGATGCGATGTTGCCCGACGTACCCCACGCCCAACCGTGGAAGCGGCACGTGAAACGATTCGCGTTGCCGTTGTCCCACGACGGCTTCAACTGCGTACCGCGGTGGCCGCAGAAGTTGTCGAGTGCGCGGATCTTGCCGTCGTCGCCGCGCACGATGATGATCGAGCGGTGGCCGATGTCGTAGACGTAGTAGTCACCGGGTGACGGGATGTGTTCCTCGCGGCAGGCCCACTGCCACACCTTCGACCAGACCTTCTCGAATTCGAGGTCGAGGAATTCTTTCGACGTGTAGCGGTAGTAGCCGATGGGGTCGTCACCGAGGTACTCGTACGACTCGGTCATCATCTGGGGCGGCGCACCCGTTTCGTCGCGGCGCAGAACCTGTTGGTAACTCTCGGCCGGGCAGCGGTGTTCACCCTTTGCCAGGTTCGGATCGGGCAGCGTTTGCTCCATGGGCCAAGGGTATCCCAGCCCGTGCGATGGGTTAAGAGGCGGACGCCGGCTGCGAAACGAAGACCCGGTCGATGATCTCGGCGAGAACTCGACTGAGAGACGTCGAGGTTTCGCCGTCGCCCGCCAGCAGGTCGGGAAGTATCGACCCGATGTGCAGTACCAGCGAGAACTCGACGACGTCGCGCGGCCGGAAATCGGTCGACATGAATCCGCGTTCCTGGGCCCGGGCGAACACGTCGGTGAGGCTTTCGACGAGACCTTCCTGCACGGCTCTCAACGA
>CAYFNP010000175.1:0-3934 GCA_964344425.1 uncultured Bifidobacterium sp.
GACGAGCACCGGAACGACCACCCACAAAACGACGCGTAGGCGACGCTTGCCCTCGGCCCTTCGCACGGCGATGCGTCGCAGTCTGAAACGTCCGGCTCCCCTGACGACGGCGTCGTCGTCGGCAAAGGTGTCGTCACCGGGTCGTGCAACCGGACCCGTCAACTCGGTGTCATCGATCACCAGGGGTGGTTTGCGCGCCCTCGTCAGTTCGTCGTCGGCAACGAGGTCGAATCCGTCGATAACGACGACGTCGTCGGCTTCGCTTGGTGGCGCAGCCCGGTCGGCCGCACTCGCCCCGTCGCTCTCGTTCCCGGGGTCGCCGCGCTTTTCGAAAGCTTCGGTGAGTTCGTCGAGCACGTCCCGAGGCACGTCGGTGAGGGGCCGCACGACCGGTGTTTCACCCGAGTTCTCGTTCTTCTCCGTCATGGATTCGGCTCATCCCCCGGCGCGCGGAAGTACTCGTCAAGCCTCGCACGTCGGTTGACTGTCGGCGCGTACCCCGTCGCGATCGGCGAGG
The DNA here is from genome assembly GCA_964344425.1 of uncultured Bifidobacterium sp. Taxonomy (GTDB): domain Bacteria; phylum Actinomycetota; class Acidimicrobiia; order Acidimicrobiales; family Ilumatobacteraceae; genus F1-20-MAGs119. The sequence continues at coordinate 518 of CAYFNP010000175.1, forward strand.
CGAACGGCAGGCCCTCCTGAAAACCCACGAGGCGGACTTCGCTGCGCAGTGATACGCCTTCGTCGCGCAGCACCCGACGGTGCACCGCCAGCATCACGCCGAGCACGTCGGCACTCGTCGCGCCGGGCTCGGCCTGGATGAAGTTCGCGTGTTTGTCACTCACGCTTGCACCGCCAACTCGAAGACCGCTGAGCCCGAGTCGATCGATGATCTCGCCGGCCGAGCGCGCACCATCGTCGGGGTTGACGAAAACGGAGCCCGCATTCTGGCCGCCCGGTTGGTTGTCCCTGCGCCATCTCACGATCTCGACGATCTCGTCGTCACCACAACCGGCGGAACCGACCCGAAGCGACAGTCGCGCATCGACGACAACGTGGTTGTCACCAAGGTCCGAACCGCGGAACCGAAGGCCGAGTGCCGCCGCAGGGACTCTCGCCCGGCGACCCGTCGTGATGTCGACGACGTCAACATCGACGAGGCTCGCAACCATGTCGGAGCCGTGGCCGCCCGCGTTCATGCGAATGGCGCCACCGACCGTGCCCGGTACGCCAACCGCCCACTCGAAACCCGCGACTCCGGCTGCGCTCAATTGGCGCGCAGCAACGGGCAAAGGCGTGGCGCCACCGATTCGCACCGTGACTGTTTCACCGCTGCGCACTTCGGGCACGTCGACGAACGACGCGAAATCACCGAGTGCGATGCACAGACCCGAGAAGCCCGCGTCGGCCACCAGCATGTTGCTGCCACGGCCGAGCACGACCACCGGAACGGGAACGGAGGCAACGGCCCGTCCGACCCGCACCAGATCATCGACCGAACGCGCCTCGATCAGCGCTCGCGCAACGCCACCGGTCTTGTACGTGGTGCGCTCGCCCATCGGCGCGAACTCGACGACAGGCAAACCCGACCCGACGAGCGTCGACACGAGAAGTCTCATGTCATGTTCAAGGGCCACTTCATGCGGGAAGGTTTCGATGTCACCGCAGCCGAACGAGAGGCACGCATCGCCCTGTCGCAATTCGTCGGCAACCGCGCGAACCAGGTCACCCCTGTCTTGCACCCACCGAACGTCCTTTCCGCGATGCGCGGCGAGAACCGCATCGACGACGAGTCGTCCCGTGACCCCTTCGATTTGCGCGGTACCCGATGCGTAGATGTCGGTGACGAACACGACGTCGGCATCCGCAAAACAGTCGCGGTACTCGTCGGACATCGCCGCCATTCGGTGAAACCTGTTCGGCTGGAAAACGGCCACGACACGTCGACCGGCGCACACACCCTCGCGGGACGAAGCAAGAAGAGCTGCGATTTCGGTCGGCAGGTGTGCGTAGTCATCGATGAGAAGCGCACCATTGCGCTCGCCGAGAACGTCGAAACGGCGCCCCACACCGCCGAAGCCGGCAAGCACTTCGAGACAGCCGCCAAGGTCGGCGCCGTTCAGCGTTGCAACCGCGAGTGCGGCCGTTGCGTTCAACGCGTAGTGGCGACCCTGGGCCCGCAGTCGAACACGGATCGTCCCGCTATCGGCGAGTGGGTGGTCGATTCCGCGGGCGAATGTCACCGTGAATGTGAGACCGTCGGATTCCTGGACCACATCGGCGACGCGAACATCGGCATCCGCGGATGTTCCGTAGGCAATCACGCCGATTCTTTCTTCACGTAGGCGAAGAACGAGACGGCGTGAACCGGGGTCGTCGAGACATGCGACGGTCGGCCCCGACACGTTGCGCGCGAACCGCAGGAAACTCTCGGCGATCGCATCCGGCGTGCCGAAGTGGTCGAGATGGTCGACGTCGACGTTCGTCACGATTGCCATGGCGACGGGAAGTGCCTCGTGTGTGCCGTCGCTCTCGTCGGCCTCGACCACGAACGGCCCCGACTGCGACCACGCGCCGTTCGTGCCAAGGTCCCTCGCGTCGCCACCGACGACGAAACCGCAACGACCGTCGCGTCCACCGAGCATCGCGGCCAGCATCGCCGACGTGGTGGTCTTGCCGTGGGTACCCGCCACCGCGAGAGTGGGTGCGCATGCGCACAGTGCGGCGAGCATGTCGGCCCGCGACAGGGCGGGAATCCCTACGCGTCGTGCGGCTGCCATTTCGATGTTGTCCGACGGAACACCACTCGATGCGCAGACGGCATCGCAGCCGTCAACGAGGGCCTCGCGGTGGCCGAGTTCGACGTCGATACCTGACGAAACCAGATCATCGATCACTTCCCCGCCGCGGATGTCGCTGCCCGAGACCACGTGGCCCGCGGCGTACAACGCTCGCGCGAGGGCGCTCATTCCCGGACCCCCGATTCCCACGATGTGGATTCGCCGACGTGACGTGAGGTCGAACACCGTCTGGTCGACGTTGCGGCGTGCAGCCGACAAGACGACCTCGGCCAGCGCCGAGTCGCGGTGAACCGAACCGACTTCGCGTGCCGCGCTGGCCATCTCGCGCATGCGCGAAGGTTCTCGTCGCAATCCATCGATGGTCGACTCGAGAACCGCCGCAGAGAAATCCTTTTCGAGGACGAGGACGGCGGCACCGGCATCCGAAAGCTGCCGTGCGTTGTGTTCCTGGTGGTTTTCGGCCGCGCCCGCCCACGGCACGAGAACGGAGGGGACACCGACCGTTGCAAGTTCGGCAACGGTGCTCGCGCCGGCGCGACCGACGAGCAGATCGCTCGCGGCGTAAACGGTTGCCATGTCGCGCTGATAACCGACGGCGATGTATCTGTCGGCCTTGACTGCGCGGTCGGCGAACCGTGGGCCGGTCACGTGATACCACCACACCTCGGATGCCGTGCTCTTGGCGACGACGCCCGCGACCACCTCGTTCAAGAGACCCGAACCGAGTGACCCTCCGACCACCGAAACGAGGAAAGCGTCGTCGGGCACACCGAGTCGGCGACGTGCATCTGAGCGCTCGCCATCGCGATCGAGGTCGCGCAAGGCGCGCCGTACGGGAGCCCCGGCGACGACCACCTCGCAGTCGAGACCTGCATCGCGAAGTGGAGACGCCGAATCGGCAACCGTCACCACCGAAGCGTTGCGCGCCTGACGGCGCGTTGCGAGTCCCGGTCGTGAATCGTAGGAAACCACCACCACCGGTATTCCCAATTTCCGCGCCGCCGACACCGGCGCAAGGCTTCCGTATCCGCCGACGGAAACGACGACGCGGGTGTCGAGTTCACTGAGAAGACCGATGCATCGACGTCGCGCCTTCACGAACTCCGACATCATCCGCAGGTTCGCAACGACAGCCGACGGACGCAGCGAACGCTTCAGGCCCGTGACAGGCAAGAGGGTGTGGGAGTACTCGGTGTCGGCCAGCAACTCGCGGTCGACGCCGCGCACGGTGCCGATGAAGTGGATACGCCCGGCCGGGACTCCGCGCTGCTCGAGCATCTCGGCGATCGCGATCGCCG
>CAYFNP010000176.1:0-3919 GCA_964344425.1 uncultured Bifidobacterium sp.
GGTGACGTGGCGACGATCGTCGACTCGGTGACGTCGGTGTCGCCGCTTCCCGCGATGCTGCGCCACGCAAGCACGCCGACCAGCACCACGACGACGAGCATCGCGGCGGCGAGCACGGTCGTCGGCGCGATGTCGAAACGCGAACCTTTGGGTCGTGTCGTGCGTCGTGGTGTCGGCGACGAGTTGCTGCGCGCAACGGGATTGCTGATGGTGACTTCGCCGGGGATCACCGGGCGGTAATCACCCGTGGCGGGCGAGAGCGGATGTGACTCGACGACACCGGGTTGACCACGCGGCGGGGTGATGCCCGTCGGCGTTCCATCGACGCCGTCCTCGCGGATGCGGTACAACGCTTCGTGAACGTCGTGTCCGGTCGGCGGGCGCTTGGCGGGCTCGCGTTGCAGCATCTGGTGCACGAAGCTGGCGAGCGCGGGAGACAGATTCGGCCTTATTTTCAGCAGGTTTTTGGGGTCCCGCTGGACGCGCGCGAGCGCGGTGTCGACGTCGCTGTCGCCGATGAAGGGAACCCGGCCGGCGAGGCATTCGTAGAGAACGAGACCGAGTGAATAGATGTCGGCGCGACCATCGAGAGCGTGACCGCGCACCTGTTCCGGCGACAGGTACTTCGCCGTGCCCATCATGATGTTCTGGTTGGTGAGGTCCGACTCGGCACCGTTCAACGCTTTTGCGATGCCGAAGTCGGTCAGCATCACGCGACCCGTTTGCGTGATCAGAATGTTGCCCGGCTTGATGTCGCGGTGCACGATGCCTTGCTCGTGCGCTGCTTCGAGCGCGCTTGCGATCGACATTCCGATGTGGATGGTGAGCGACGGACTGATGCGCTGCTTCTGGTCGAGGAATTCGCGCAACGTGAAGCCCTCGATGTACTCCATCACGACGGCCTGATGACCCTCGTTCTCGACGACGTCGTACACGGTGACGATGTTCGGGTGGTTGAGGGCCGCCGATGCCTGCGCTTCGCGACGGAAGCGTTCGATGACGACGGCGTCGTTGTTGTGCTGCGCCTTCATCATCTTCACGGCGACCTTGCGTCCGAGTGAGATGTCGTTGGCGAGCCACACCTCGGCCATTCCGCCCTGGCCGATGCGACGCTCGAGTCGGTAGCGAGCTCCGATGAGCGTGTTCGGTACGAGCGACGGCGGCATTGCGCACTCGACGCTAGTTGTGCGCGCAGTTCAGAAACGGGAATGTCGCACGCGCGTCACGCGCTGCAACAACACACCGCGCGTCGAAGAACGCCGTGTTTATGGCGCGTCAAAAAACGCGACACCGATGGTGCCGCGGCCGGCGTGAGTGCCGATGACGGCGCCGATGTCGCCGACCTCGATGGGTCCGCTGTAGACGGCGCGCAACTGGTCGAGGAACGCGTCGGCGTCGGCGCAATCGGCCTGGAGAACGGCAAGGTCGGTGATGTTGCCGTGCTCTTTCACCTTCTGGATGAGAAAGGCGAGAGCCTTCGAGCGCGTGCGCTGGCGACCACCCTCTTCGACCTTGCCCTCGCGGACGTCGATGATCGGCTTGATGGCGAGGGCCGAGGCGATCATTGCCCTGGCACCGCCGATTCGTCCGCCTTTTTTCAGGTTCTCGAGGGTGTCGAGGGCCCCGTAGACCCGAACCCGGCCCGACAGGTCGGTGGCGAGGGTGGCAAGAGCGTCGAGGCCCGCCCCTTCGGCTGCGGCGCGGGCGCAGGCACGGACGATGATCCCCTGGCCCATCGACACGCTGCGACTGTCGACAACACGAACCGGAATGTCTGCCCCGACGGCCTTGGCCGCGATGTCGGCGCTCTGCATGGTGGCCGACAGGGCCGACGACAGCGACACGACGAGAACACCCGTGGCCCCGGCCGCCTGCAACGAGCGGTAGGCGGACTCGAACTGGCCGGGAGCGGGGGCCGCGGTCTCGGGCAGAACGGGCGAAGCGGCGCACTTGGCCCAGAACTCCTTGGGTCCGAAGTCCTCGCGGTCGACGTAGTCGGTGTCACCGAAGCGGATCGTGAGGGGTACGACGGTGATGCCGTACTGGTCGATGATCGACTGCGGAAGGTCGCAGGCGCTGTCGGTGACGATGCGGATTGCCATGAACGGCAAACCTAGTGGGAACGACCCACCAGACGGGAAGGGTGCTCGCCCTTGGCGGCCGACTCGATCGCACGCCGCCGTTTCGTGCGCCAGTTGTGGGCCCACCACGTGAGGAGGACGAGGAGGAAAGTCACCGTGACCACTTGGCCGAGACCGGCGAGTGCGCTGACGTTGGCCGTGATCGTTGCCTCGTCACCGAGCGGCACGTCACCACGAGGAGTGAGAAGTTGCACCGTGACGGGGAAACTGCCGTTCGATCGAGCTTCGACCTCGACCATCACCTCGCTGCTTGCACCGGCCGGCACCTCGATCACCTGTCGCGGCTGTGAGAACTTCAGCTTCGCGCTACGGAAGCGCACGATCGCCCGTAGGGGAGTGTCGGCAGCGTTGCGCACCTGAAGACGCAGTTCGCTCTTGCGCGAACTCAGCGTGAAGCGCGAAGTCGTGGGTAGCGACAGCGAACCGAGTACGGCCTTCGTGGCGGAACGGACCTTGTCGGCCGTGCGTGACCGCAGTGCATCGTCGACGCGGCTCGACAACAGGGTCGTCAGCAGCGCGGGCCAGATTTGCCGACGGGGGTCGTCGTCGCGCAGCATCGACATCGTGCTGTTCACGCGCGGGGTGAGTTTGTCGTACAGGGTCTTCGCCGCGACGAGGTCCGCGTTCGAGGAAACGGGCAGGTCGACGACGTCGCTCGTTGTTTCGGTGGCGGCCGGACGCGGCGCGCCCTGCAACTCCAAGAAGTTGCTGGTCTCGACGTACCGCTCGAGTTGTTGCATCACGTCGGCGTCAGCCGGTCGGCCGTCATTCGTACCAAGCGCGACCGCGACGAGCGAGAGATCCTTGCCCGCGCTGAGCAACGCCTCGCGCTGCAATACGAGGCCGGCGGCCACCGCAACCGCGCGCGGCAACGCGGGTCTCGTCGTGTCGTCGAGCACGGCTGCGTAGCCGGCGTCGATTCCCTGGATGACGAGCGCCGAACCGTCGGCGGCAATCGCGCGGTAGGTGAGCGCCGAGTCGAGCCGACCGCGCAGACCCGATGCGTCGGCCGCACGCGGAGTCAGCACTGCGCCACGCACCCCGACATCGCGCAGCAGAACCGCGCCGCCTGCGGTGAGCTTGTCGTCGATGACCATCACACCGCGTTCGGGAGTCACGCCGACTGCCGCGGCGACCGCGTCCTCGCCCGCGCGAAGTTGAGCGGCGAAGAGTTCGCCGAGACCCGCCGTTGCGGCCGCAGAGGGGTCGAGTGCGATGAACGGCGCCGCAACCAAGGTGTGTTGCTTGGCCTGTTTGCGTAGAGCTTCGAACGATCCCGTGCCGGCGGCGGCCACCTGGTCACCCTGCAACGCAACGAATGCGCCCGCAGTCGTGTCCGTGAACGCATCGGTGAGGTTGGCCAGCTGTTCCGCGAAGTCCTTCGACGGAGTCGTCGTGCCGTCGGGGCCGAGAGCGGGAACGTTGGCAAGCGATGCGACCGAGGCAATCTGCAGCGCCCCGTCGGCGCTTGCTGCAAGGTCGTCATCGGCCTGAACGTGGTGAATGAAAGTGGTCGTCGAAGTGAGCAGGCGTTCGCCGTCGCGAAGCTCGACCGTGACGGGATAGATGCCGCTCGTTCCGACGAGAAGGTCGGCGTCACCCGACTCGTTTGCCACGGTGGGCACCGAGACGACGACCCTCCCCGCGCTATTCCGTGCGAGTTTTGCGACGGGGAATCTCAATCGGTCGAGTTCGCCGGGCAATCGTCCACCGATGGCGGCGTCGAGTTCGGAGCGCGTGTTCGTGCGACGGTGCGACACGACGTCGATGTTGAGGTT
>CAYFNP010000177.1:0-1951 GCA_964344425.1 uncultured Bifidobacterium sp.
ATGGTGAGGAATGCGATGACCGTCGCCGGGGTGACCTCGAAACCGAGCAACGAGTAGACCCCGACAGAAACGGCCACGTCGTGAACCATTGCCGCAATGGCGGCGACGGCCATCTTCCACTCGAAACGCCAAGCGATGTAAATCGAGACGAGGAGGAAGAACACGAGCAGCGCGCGGATCGCCTTCTCCGTGATACTGCGACCCCACGATGACGACACGTTCGAGACGCTGACCTCGGTGAGGTCGACCTTCGACTTCTCGGCGAGGGCCTTCTGCACCGCGTCGCGCACCGTGTCGGGCTGGTCACCGACCTGCACGCGGATGCGTTCACCGTCGCCACTTCCCAGTGTCTGGATCTTGGCGTTCGCCGTTTCGATCTTGTTCGCGTCGAGAACCTCGCGCGCAGCGTCGATGGTCATTTCGGCCTTGGCAGGTGCCTCCCATGCGACACCGCCCTTGAAATCGATACCGAGGTTCAGGCCCTGGAAAAGAAGCGAGCCGACCGTGGCGACGAGAAGGGCGAGAGATGCGCCGAAGCCCCACCATCTGCGACCGACGAAGTTGAACGTGGTCTCACCGTTGTACAAACGCTGCCAACGACCGCTCATGAGCGTGCCCCCTCGATCGAAGAACCTGCAGGCTCGGGATCGGACCCCGAGATGACACTTCGTGCACTGACACCAAACACCTTGCCGCGGTTCATGAACTTCGACCGCGACAGCAAGATGACGGTCGGACGGGTGAAGAAGTACGCGACGATTATGTCGCACAGGGTCGACAGCCCGAGGAAGAATGCGAATCCTCGCACCGATCCGACGGTAAGGAACCACAACACCACCGCACCGAGCAGCGACACCGTGTCGGCGGCGAGAATGGTTTTCCACGCCGCCTGGAAACTGCGCGTTGCCGAATTGCGCAGAGTGCGCCCGGCGAGAACGTCGTCCTTCAGTTTCTCGAAGAACACGACGTACGAGTCGACCGTTACACCGATCGACACGATGATGCCGGTGACGCCGGACAGCGAGAGAGCGAGTCCGTTGCGTTGCGACAGCCACGAGATGGTGCTCCACTGCAGCATTCCTGACACGGCGAGGCCACCCAGAACGACGAAAGTGAGGCGTCGGTAGTAGAAGAGCAGGAACAGCAGCACAAGCGCCACACCGACGAGACCCGACACGATCGCGGCGTGCAACGAATCCTTGCCGAGTGTCGCCGACACGGTTTGTGCGGTCGGTGCGCTGAAACGCACGGGCACCGCACCGAATTCGAGGATCTTGGCCAGATCGCGCGCCTCGCGTTCGGTGAAGTTGCCCGAGATCTGGACGCTGCCACTGAAGTTGTTTGTCTGGACCACCGGCGCAGAGATGACTTCACCGTCGAGAACGATTGCGATCTGGCCCGTCGGGCAGGTTTGTGCCTTGCTGAAGCATTCGTTGGCGATCGCGTTCCACTTGTCTTCGCCGGCCGAACCCGAACGGAGGCCGACGGTGACCACCCATCCGCCGTTGTTGATCTGTGCGGATGCGTCGTTCGAGAACACCTGTCCGTCGGCGCCTGCGGGACCCGCGTAGTACACGAGTCCGTCACGGCCCTTCAGGAATGCAATCTTGTCGGGCTCGTTGGTGAGCGAAATATCCGGCTGCTGCACAGTGGGAACGGTGGTCGTCGGCGCACCGCCGCTGAGGGGTGCCACCGTGGTCGGCGCACCCGCGCCCAACAGTGCGACGGTCGTCGTCGAACCACTGTCGGATGCGGCGGCGGTTTCGGCCGCCACGGTTGTCGATGTCTCGGCGGGCACGGTCGTCGACGTTTCGGCGGGCACGGTCGTCGTTTCGGCGACGGTCGTCGAAGTCGCGCTGGATGAAAACACGCGAAGGCCACTGCCCGGAGCCGGCACGGTTGTGGCGGGCGAAGTTGTTTCGGGCACCGTGGTTGCACCGGGCACCGTGGT
>CAYFNP010000177.1:2051-3904 GCA_964344425.1 uncultured Bifidobacterium sp.
CGGGCACCGTGGTTGCACCGGGCACCGTGGTCTGACCGGCGACGGAGGTCGTCGACGTATCGGTGTTCGGCACACCCGACTGCAGGACCGGGCGCATCAGCACTTCGCCGGTGCGGCCCACGATTTCGAGTGCACGCTTCTGATCCTTGACGCCGGGCAGGTTGACGACGACCGTGTCGCCCTGGCGGATGATTTCGGGTTCGGCGACACCGATCGAGTCGACACGCTGGCGGATGATTTCGACCGCCACGCTGAGCGCACCCTGGTCGTACTCGCCCTGCGGCTCGAGGGTGACGGACGCGCCACCCTGCAGGTCGAGGCCGAGCGACGGGCTGTTCCCCGCGATGAGGTTCGCCGTCAGCGCACCGGCCGCAATGAGAACAATCCCAATGAGGGAGAAAAGGAGACGACGGCGCACGGATACCGACTACTTGTCTTTGTCTTTGTCGCCGGCATCGGACGAGGCCGAATCGGCGGGCTGTCCCGAGGCATTGATACGACGGGAAATCGAACTGCGAAGAACGCGGATCTCGACGTTCTCGGCGATCTCGAGCCACGCAATGTCCCCGGCCTGGTCGTCCTTGTCGAATCCGGTCACGAATCCGACCACACCGGAGGCCGTCTGGACCTCGTCGCCAACGGCGAGGGCCCGGTTCAACTCTTGGGCATCACGCGTGCGGCGACGCTGGGGCCGGATGAGCAGGAAGTACATGGCCACGAAGATGAGACCGAAGAACAGCAACTGGAAGGCCGCGGCACCGCCGCTCGAGGATTTCTCGGCGGCCAACAGGCCGAGGGGGCTATGGAACATGGCGGCAAGCGTAGCGAGGGCTAGGCCCAGACTCCCAGTACCCGCTCGCGCAGGGCGGAAAACGTGCCCGCGAATATGGCGCTGCGCATCTCGGCCATGAGCGCAATCGTCCACGCCACGTTGTGATACGAGACCAAACGCGCGCCGGTCGGCTCACCCGTTTGGAACAGGTGCCGAACGAACGCCCGACTGTGCCGACGACACACCAGACACGCACACTGTGGGTCGAGTGGCGTGTCGTCCTTCGCGTGGCGAAGGTTCTTCACCTGCAACTTCCCCTCGGACGTCAGCGCCGTGCCGTGGCGGCCGAGTCGCGTCTGGAGCACGCAGTCGAACTGGTCGACTCCCCTCGCCACCGCCTCGACGAGCGACGCCGGATCCCCGACCCCCATCAGATAACGCGGTCGATTGGCGGGAAGATGCGACGTGGCGGCCGCGAGCGCCGGCAACATTTCGGCGCGCGTCTCGCCCACGGACAACCCTCCGATGCCGTAGCCGTCGAAATCGAGCGACGACGTGTGCAGCGCACTTGCTTCGCGGAGTTCGGGCGAGATGCCACCCTGCACGATGCCGAACAGTGACTGGTCGGTGCGCGTATGGTGCCGTCGCGCGCGCTCGGCCCATTCGCCCGTTCGTCGCATCGCCAGTGACACCACTTCGGGCGCCGACGGCAGTGGAGGACAAACGTCGAGCACCATCTGAATGTCGGCACCGATCAACTGCTGCACCTCGACCGCGCGCTCGGGGGTGAACCTGACCATCGCGCCGTCGTATGTCGACTTGAAAGTGACACCCTCGTCGTCGACCTTCGGTTCCAACGAAAACACCTGAAAGCCACCCGAATCGGTGAGCGTGAGACCGTCCCAACCCGAGAATGCACCCAGGCCGCCCATCTCGGCGATCAGTTCGGCGCCGGGACGAAGCATGAGGTGATACGTGTTGCCGAGAACGATGCGTGCGCCAACTTCGACGTAGTCGTCGGCGCTCATGTAGCGCACCGCACCGCGGGTACCGACCGGCATGAAGCACGGCGTCTCGTAGG
>CAYFNP010000178.1:0-3889 GCA_964344425.1 uncultured Bifidobacterium sp.
CCCATGCTGACCCCGCCGCTGGTGACGACGGCGTCGCAGTTCTGCGCGGCGTGGCGCAACACCTCTTCGAGTTCGCCCTCGTCGTCGCGCACGATGCCGTAGTCGACGACGTCGCAGCCGGCTTCGCCGACGAGACGCACGAGCATGGTCTTGTTGCTCTCGCGGATCTGGCCCGGACCGAGTTCGCTTCCGTCGTCGACGAGTTCATCGCCGGTCGAGAGAACCGCAACGATGGGTCGGCGCGTGACTTCGACGGTGGCAACGTTCATGCTGGCGAGCATGCCCATGACCGCGGCGTTCACTTCGTCGCCGGCGCGAAACACGGTGTCTCCCTTGCGCACGTCGTCACCCGCGGGACGAATGGCCTGGTTCGGTTCAACCTTGGCGGTCAGCTTCACGCGGTCGTCGCCGATGCGCTGCGAATCCTCGACCATGACGATGGCCTCGGCACCGGCGGGTACGGGTGCGCCGGTCATGATGCGCACGGCGTGGCCGGGCGTGACGTTCGGTGTCGGTGCGTCGCCGGCGGCGATTGTTCCCGCGACGACGAGTTCGGCTTCGCCGTTTGCCATGTCGGCAAGCGTGACGGCGTAACCATCGACGGCGGAGTTGGCGAAGGGCGGCACGTTCTCGGACGAAACGACATCGGCGGCAAGCACGCAGCGGTACGCGTCGTCGCGTTCGACGCGGACTGTGTCGAGGCACGCGACGGCATCGAGCACGGTGCGCTGGGCGTCGACGCGGGCGATCACGGCGCCAACGGTAACGGTGGGAATCGGGCCCTGTGCGAGGATGACCCCGCATGATCTATCGCGCGCTTCCGTCCGACGGCCTGGACGTGACGTGGCAGCGTGCGGGCGGCGAGACGACCGCCGAGTTCCGCTGGGAAAACGAGGGTTGGACCATCAACTGCATGCTCGGCCCGCAGCGTGCGCAGGTGGTGCTGCGCGTGGGTGCGCAGTGGCACATCCAACAGGTGATCCTGTTCCGCGACCTGGAAGAGCCGGATTTGTGGCTGGCAACCGACGGCGCGGGACGCTGGGGCGAGGTGAACGGGGCGCACCGCACCGACCTCGATGGCTCGCGTCTGGTGGCCGTGATGGGCACGCCGATCACGCACTGCATCGCAATGCGCCATCTGCCTTTGCTGGTCGGCCACGCGGCCGAGGTGAAGACGGCGGTCATCGACACCGAGACGTTGTCGGTCGTGCCGCGGACCCTCCTGTTCGAGCGAGTGGGCGAGGCATCCTGGCGCTACACGACGCTCGAGGCCCCCGATGTTCTGACCGAGGTACGGGTCGACGAATACGGCTTGGTCGAAATCGAAGAAGGCGGCTACGAGAGGCGCTAGGCCGCGGGCGGGCGATACCCTTTCGCCCCGACATGCCTACCTACGTCTACAAGTTCATCGACACCGGTGAAACCATCGAGATTCAGCAGGCTTTCACTGACGACGCCCTGACCGAGGCCCGGCACCCGGGCGACGGCACGATGCGCCCGGTGAAAAAGGTGTTCCAGCCCGTCGGCGTCACCTTCAAGGGTGGCGGCTTCTACAAGACCGACTCCAAGGGTTCGGGCTCTTCGACGTCGTCTTCGTCCGGGTCGTCGTCGGATTCGTCCAGTTCGTCGTCTGGTTCGTCATCGAGCGACTCGACATCGTCGGCTTCGTCGACACCTGCTGCATCGACCCCCGCGTCGTAAGCGAGTTCAGCTGCCGCTGACCGTGACGTCGCGGATGACCAGGCTGACGCCGGTCGCAGACATTGGCAGCCATTCCACGTCGCCACCCACGGCGGCGATGTCGAGCAGCATCTTCTGCAGCGTCGAGGCGATGGTGAACTCGCGCACGGGCGCGCCGACCTGACCCTTGTCGATGAGCAGGCCCGAGGCGCCGGTCGAGAAGTCTCCCGAGACGGGGTTCACTCCGCTGTGCAGACCCTGCACCATCTGAATCAACACTCCGTCGTCGACGGCCTTCACCAGTTCGTCTTGTGTGGCGGTGCCTGGCGCGAGTTGCATGGCGAGGCAACCGACACCGGGGGTTCCGCCGGTGCGCACGGCGTTACCGGTGCTCTTTGTCTTGCCGCGGCGCGCGCTGTACGACGAGTGCAGGAACATCTTCAGCACGCCGTTCTCGATCAGCACGTTGCGTCGCGCGGCGAGACCTTCGCCGTCGAGTTCGGTTGCGCTGTAAGCGAGCGGGTTGGTGGGGTCGTCGATGAGCGTGATCAACGGGTTGGCAACGGCTTCGCCCATGCGGTCGGCGAAGAAGCTGCGCCCCTTTTGCACGTTCTCGCCGCTGAAGCTGCCCGACAGCACACGCAGGAACTGCGCGGTGACGTACGGATCGAGAACCACGGTGGTGCGCCGTGACTTGGGCTTGGTTGCGCCGAGCAAGCGCGTCGCGCGGTCGGCGGCTTCGCGTGCCGCACGCGACAGGTCGAACTCGTGGGGCGAGCGACCGACGGAGAATCCGAAGCCGGTCTGCGTTTCGTCGCCGTCGTCGGCCAGTGTGCCGACGCTGACGTAGCAGCCGTTTTCACGCCCGTAGGCACGAACGCCCGACGTGGTGGCGAACGCGGTTTCGCCGTGGCCGTCGTCGTAGTTCGAATCGTCGCAGCGAACTCGCGTGTCGGCGGCAAGGGTGAGGCGCTCGAGTTCCTTCGCGAGTTCGATCTTTTTCTCGGTCGGATACGCGGCGAGTTCGTCGCTCCACAATTCCTGCTTGACGACGGGAACACCATCGGGTTCGGCGAGCCCTGCGAATTCGTCGGGAGTTCCGAACTGCACGTTGTCACGCGCCTCGGCAAGCACCTCGTGCAGCACCTTTTCGTCCAACGTGCCCGCGTAGGCGTAACCGGTTCGACCGTCGCGGATGACGCGAATGCCGACGCTTTCGGACTGCGCGGAGACGAAGTGTTCGACCTCGCCCTCGTAGATGCGAATCGAGGTCTCTCCCCCGCGCGACACGTAAGCCTCGATCTGTTCGCCCGACGCCGCCTGGGCGACGATGCGGTCGGCGATTGCCGTGAGTTCGGATTCGCTCATGCCGCTGTGCCACCGATGGTCATCGCGGTGACGCGCAACGTGGGTTGGCCGTCGCCGACCGGAACGCCCTGGCCGTCCTTGCCGCACGTGCCGGGGTTGCCCATCGCGAAGTCGTTGCCGAGAAGGTCGATGTCGCGTAGCACCTGCGGCCCGTTGCCGATGAGGTTGCCCTCGCGCAACGGCTCGGTGATCTCGCCGTTCTCGATGAGGTACGCCTCGGTCATGCCGAAGACGAAGTCACCGGTTGCGGTGTTGACGCTGCCGCCACCCAACTTGGCGATGTAGACGCCGTTCTTCGTGTCGCGCACGATGTCGTCGGGGTTCGTTGTGCCGTTGGTGACGAAGGTGTTCGTCATGCGCACCATCGGCAGGTGCATGTAGCTCTGCCGGCGCCCGTTGCCGCTTTGCGGACGGCCTTCCTTGCGTGCGCGCAGGTAGTCCCACATGTAGTCGGTGAGCACGCCGTCCTTGATGAGCACGTTCGACTGGCTGAGGTGTCCCTCGTCGTCGATGCCGATGGCGCCCCATTCGGTCGACATCGTGCCGTCGTCGATCAGCGTGACAAGGGGCGACGCGACGAGTTCGCCAACCTTGCCGCGGTAGACGCTGGCACCCTTGCCGACGAGGTCGGCTTCGAGTCCGTGGCCACAGGCCTCGTGGAAAAGGACGCCACCGCTACCGCGTTTGATGACGACGGGCATCGAACCCGACGGCGCGGGACGTGCGCGCAACTTGGTGACGGCTTGGCGTGCTGCGCCCTGGGCCAGCGACTCGACGTCCTCCATTTCGAACAGTTCGAAACCGATGGTGCGGCCCATCGAGTCGTAGCCGGTCTGCATGC
>CAYFNP010000179.1:0-3855 GCA_964344425.1 uncultured Bifidobacterium sp.
AGCTCGCCGAGGTGTACCCGTGGGAGGACTGGGTGCTCGCTCGCAGCATCGTCGACGGCCCGCCGCCCGGGACGTTCGAGGACGACCTGTTCGCCGGGGTGCGTGACGGAAGTCCGACCATCAGCCTCGAGCCGTTGGAGCGTCTGCCGTGAAGAAGGCCGCTTCTCGGATCCAGTACCGCGTCGCCAAGACCAAGAAGGAAGAGATCGTCGAGGGTCCCGACGATGCCGACGTCGTTGCGACGATCGCGGCGGCCGACCTTGCCTTGGGAGCCGACGTCGCGTACATGCGCGGCAAGCTGAAGGCGACCGGGCATTCCGGCGTTTGGTTGCGGGCTCTTGCCAGCGGAGAAGTTGACCGCGCGCTCAGCGCGATCGCATCGCGTCTCTGACGCGGCGGTAGCCCACCATCACCGCGCCCGACTGCTCGATCGCCTCGCGCAGTGTCGGGTCGTTGACGACGAAGTTGTGATCTTCGATCCAGCCGAGCGTCACGTCGCCGAGTGCACGCGCCTCGGGCGTGTCGACGGCGGGTTGAACGTGGATCTCGGTGATGCCGGGCCGCAGATTTGCGAGGTCGCCCAGCACGCGCTCGCGGCTGCCGGCGCGCCAGTCGTGGTTGAAGTAGTCGGGAAAGGCAACGCCCTCGTCACGCGTGAGCTTGCGGAAGGGGAAACCCGCGTCCTTTTCGTCGATGGTCGACGGCAGGCGAATGGGAAGGCGGAACTCGACGGCAAGATCGAGATAGATGTCGAAGAACTCGGGCCGCAGCGTGATGGCGGTGAGGTGCGGAGCGAGGTGGGTGACGTCGATGCCCCAGGCGATGGCGCGCTCGATCTGTGCACGGCATTCGCGGCGCACCTCGGCGAGGTCGGCGTGTTCCCACAGGTCTTCGATGCTTGCCGGGAAACCACCGTCGCCCGACAACAGGGACGGTGCGTGCGTGATGGGTCCCCAGCGGTAGTTCTCGTGCTCGGCATTCAGCGTGAGGTGCACACCGATGTCGTCGCCGCGGTACATGATCGCCGCATGTCGCGCCCACGGAGCCGGCACCATCAGCGACGCACACGTTGCGACGCCCTTGCGCATGGCCTCGAACACACCGACGTTGGCGGCGTGACAAGACCCGAGATCGTCGCACGACAAAATGACGGCCTTTGCGTCGGAGGGAAGGCCCATCGCAACGAGCAGGTCTGCGTCGTGGGTCTCCATCGACCCAAAGTTAGCCGTACTGATGCGTCGGGCCGACTTTGTCAATCGCCGCGAGCGGAGTCAATCGCCGCAAGCGGACCACAACCCACGTCCGTCGCGGCGAGCCTCGTCGGCGGCCGTGGCGAATGTTGCCTCGTGGCTCGTGTTCGGTGGAAACGGGTAGGGCCGTGCGTAGCCAAGCCGGACGAGTTCACGGTTGTAGAAGACGTTCGAGTCGAACAGGTACACGTACGCGAGCAGACGTCCGTACCGATCGCGCGCCTCGACGTCGCGCACCAACTTCACCTTCGTGCCGACGGCGAGGGTCTCCTTCGTGAACTCCGACGCCTCGGGCCCGAAACACTGCACTCCCTTGGTGGGGTGAACGGTTTCCGGGGTGTCGACTCCGATCAGGCGAACCTTCTCGCGCCGGTCGTCGACCTTGACCGTGAGGGTGTCTCCGTCGGAAACGGAAACGACGACCCCGACGTTTGCCGGAGTCGTCGTTTCGGAACCTGAGGGAGCCGTGCACCCGGCTACGACAGCCGCGACGGCGAATGCCGCGCCGAGGGCCGCCGAGCGGATCAGAGGCGTTCGATGAGCGTTCCGGTGCCGAGTCCGCCGCCGCAGCACATCGAGATGAGGCCGTAGCGGCCACCCGTGCGCTCGAGTTCGTAGAGGGACTTCGTCATGAGGAACGTTCCGGTTGCTCCGAGCGGGTGGCCGAGCGCGATTGCTCCGCCGTTCGGATTGGTGGTTTCAGGGTTGGCTCCCGTGGCCTTTGCCCAGGCGAGCACGACCGACGCGAACGCTTCGTTGATTTCGAAGTTGTCGATCTGGTCGATGGTGAGACCGTTGCGCGACAGCAGACGCTTCGTCGCGTCGATCGGACCCTCGAGCATCAGGACGGGGTCGACGCCGACCAGGCACGTGTCGACGACGCGTGCGCGCGGCTTCAATCCGAGGGCCTTCGCCTTGGATTCGGTCATCATCAACACGGCCGTCGCGCCGTCGGAGATTTGCGACGAGTTGCCCGCGGTGTGAACGCCGTTCTCGCGTGCGACGGGCTTGAGACCTGCAAGTGCCTCGCGGGTGGTGTCGCGCATGCCCTCGTCACGAACCACCTTGTGGAATGTTCCGGTTGGCTTGCCTTCTTCGTCGAGGTCGGGTGCGTTGACTTCGACCCACTGACCGGCGAAGCGATCTTCGGCCCACGCGCGCGCCGCGCGCTGCTGGCTCTGGAACCCGAATGCATCGGTGTCGTCGCGGGTGATGCCGAACTTGTCGGCGATGCGCTCGGCGCCCTCGAACTGCGAGGTCATTTCGTACTGACCGAAATAAGTCTTCGGAATCGGCACGCCGAGGCCGAGCTTCTTCGACGAGTTGATGCCGATCGGGATGCGGCTCATGATTTCGACACCACATGCAACGGCCACGTCGACGACGCCACTGCCGATGAGAGAGGTCGCGAGGTTGGTTGCCTGCTGCGACGAGCCGCACTGCGTGTCGACCGTCGTGGCCGCGGTGGCAAGCGGCAGACCGGCTGCCAGCCATGCGGTTCGCGTGACGTTGAAGCTTTGTTCGCCGACCTGACTGACGCAGCCACCGACAACCTGGTCGATTGCGGACGGGTCGACGCCGGAACGTTCGACGAGGGCCTTTTGGGCGATGCCGAGAAGTTCGGCCGGATGCAAGGTGGAGAGTCCGCCACCACGACGGCCGATCGGGGTGCGTACTGCGTCGACGATGACAACGGTGTCTTTGCTGCTCATGGCGCCATCCTACGCAGGTACCGTGGACGGCGTATGGGTCGACCCGATGACGTTCCGCGCCTGATTCCTTCGATCAAACCGGCCGCGCACGCCAGGCGCCACCGCTACTTCCACGTGGTCGGGAATTCGATCTGGGAAGCCGATGAACCGGTCGCGAGCGACTGGCACGTTCACTTCATCGGCATGATGGGCGATGTCGCGGTGTGGGCCGTCGACGTGCCGCACGGGCTCGATCCCGCCGACGGCGCCGCGATCGATCTGTTCTCGTACCACGGTCGCAACCACGAGAACGATTGGCTGGCTGCGGGTCGCGCGGTGCAACTTGTCGAGTGGGGACGCACCCACAAGTTTTGCGGACGCTGCGGCGAAGCGACCCAACGTCTCGACGGCGAACGCGCGATGCGTTGTCCCGCCTGCGGGCTGATGGCGTTTCCCCGACTTGCGCCCGCAATCATCACGCTCGTCACGCGCGGCGAGGGTGACGCGCAAGAAGCGTTGCTTGCGCGCGGTGTGCAGTGGAAGCAACCGATGTATTCGTGCCTTGCAGGTTTTGTCGAGCCGGGGGAGACGCTCGAGGAAGCGGTCGTTCGCGAGACGATGGAAGAAGTCGGCGTCGCGGTCGGCAACGTGCGTTACGTGCGCAGTCAGCCGTGGCCGTTTCCCCACTCGCTGATGCTGGGTTTCCGTGCGGACTGGCTCCATGGAGACATTGTGTGCGATCCCGTCGAAATCGCCGACGCGGAATGGTTCCGGCGCGACGCACTGCCGATGATTCCCCCCGGAATCTCCATCGCGCGCTCGCTCATCGACGGGTGGCTGCAGGGCGGTAACGTCGGTTCATGACCGACGCCAAGTCCCCCACGTCCTTTCCGAAACCCGACCTCGGCCGCATC
>CAYFNP010000180.1:0-3828 GCA_964344425.1 uncultured Bifidobacterium sp.
GATGCGGCCGAGGTCGGGTTTCGGAAAGGACGTGGGGGACTTGGCGTCGGTCATGCGACGAAACTATCCGACACGCCCGTCGTTCGGGTCACGCGCCCTGTCAGTCGTCGTTACCGCGGTTGCCCGGGTCGTTGGCGAACTCCTGTGGATTCTGTTGTGAAGACGCTGCCAATGCTCCGGTTCCGCCCCAACAATCGACGTCGTTCGAAGCCTGCATCACGCAGGTGTGGTACGCCGACGAGGTGATCGAGCGCACGCGCTTGTTTGCCGATGCGCCGTTCAATCCTCGCGGGATCACCGGCGACGTTGTATTTCCACCAACACCAGTCTGGCCCATGGTCGAATAGCCCCAGCAATTCACGGAGCCGTCCTCCATCATCGCGCACGAGTGGTATTGCGACGTCGTGATCGAAAGGGCTCGCTTGGCGGAAGTCGACCCGTCGATTCCGGGAACATTGGTTGCAGTGAGAATGTTGCCAGAAAGCCTCGAATCTCCGAATGCAAGATTCGAAGCTGATCCCCAGCACTTCACAGCCCCGGATTCCATGACTGCGCAGGTGTTCGTGTGGCCGGCCGACACCACGGTCGCTCGTTTCGCCGGCTCGGAGCCGTCGATCGAAGTCGAAGCAACCGGACTCGTGGTCGAGTTCGTCGTGCCGTCACCGAGTTGGCCGTTGCTGTTCCTACCCCAGCAGTGAACTGCGCCGATCTCAGTGACGGCGCAACCGAACCACGTACCGAGCGAGACATTCACGACGCGCTTCGCGGGTGTCGATCCGTCGAGAGCCGCGACCAAGCGCGGGGTGGTCACGAATTCGGTCGACCCGAGACCCGCCTTACCGAAGCGGTTGTCACCCCAACAGAAAAGTGCACCCGACGACTTGACCGCGCACGTCGTGTCGCCACCGGTCGTCACGTAGGAAGCCGAATCCGCGAACGACGACCCGTCGAAGCCCTGCACCACTGCGGGGGTCGGACGACGCGACGTTCCGCCACTGACGCCGTCTCCCAACTGACCGGCGTACTGGTTGCCCCAGCAGACCACCGACTTCGCCGCGGTGAGTACGCAGTTGTGATAGCTGCCGCGGCTCGCCATCAAGACGGCTCGCCTGGCGGGAGTTGATCCGTCGAGTCCAATCACCTGCACCGGCTTGCGTTCGAGGATGCCATCGCCGCTCTCACCGTTACCCAACTGGCCACGCTCGTTGCGCCCCCAGCACTTGACCGACCCGTTCAGGAGCACCGCGCAGGATGCGGATGTGTTTGCGGCGAGCAACTGGCGCCCTGCATCCGACGCCGTCACCGGCGCAACGCTTGTCGTGGTGGTCGGCGGCAGCGTCGTCGTTGTGCTCGTGGTCGTCGTGGTTGTCGTGGTTGTCGTCGTCGTTGTCGTGGTTGTCGTCGTTGTGGACGTACTCGTGGTGGTCGGCGGCAACGTCGTCGTCGATGTTGTGGTCGTCGAAGTCGTGGTCGTGGTCGGCGGCTCTGTTGTCGTGGTCGGCGGCTCTGTTGTCGTGGTTGTCTGGTCGGCCGGGTTGCCGTTCACGCCCGCGACTTCGATGCGGAACTTACGTACGGGCCGTATGAAGTGCGCGGATCCTGGCACTGCGCGGGAGGTGGTTCCATCCACGATCGACACGACCGTCGGTTGGTCACTTTCGATGTCGAGCATCCAATACGTGCCGTCACCGAATTCCGCACCGCAGTCGGCTTCCGGCGCACACGAGAAATTCGCGAGGGCCTCGCGGATGCGACCGACCACTCCCGAGGGTGGTATCTGCCAACCCGTCTTGCCCCCGAATTCGAGTTCGTTGACGAACATCACGGCGTCTTCGTAGGTGCCGTAGCCGTTCAGGGGCGCGACTTCCCACATGTCGACACCGGGGTCGGTCGTTCCGGCCACAACGATGCCGCCGCCCGGACCAACCTGGCCCACTTCGCAAGGTCCTCCCTGCGCACAGAACTGATTCTGTCCGACATTGCGATCACGGGAATCAGACGACCCACATGCCGCCAAAGCCGTGGTCGACAATGCGGTGGCAACAACGAGGATGGCCATGCGTTTGAAACTCATGCTTCCTCCAGTGGCGGGAGCACGAATCCGCCGTCACCCGGCGTGCCGATCACACGAACCGGTCGGACGAAATGCCCCGTTCCGGCCCCGGCCGGTTGCGGATCTCCCGTGCCGGCGAAGCTGACCGTATCGGTCGGTACGCCAGCCGTAGCCGCCCAGTACGTCGATGGATTGAAGCCGTTGGTGCAACGTGTTCCCGTGGCACACGCAAAGCGCGCTCGTTCGCGGCGCATCGTCAACAGTTGCGAACGATTGGGAACGACCCAGTCGTCGAAACCACCGTACGTCAGCTTGTCGACGTACACCTTGGCCTTGGCCGCAGTTCCGAACCACGTCGTCGGCGCCACCTCGATCAACGTGGGTGGTTCGTTCAACATGAAATTGGCAAGCAGAATCAATCCCCCGGCGGGGCCGATGTCGCCGTCCTTGCAGGGCCCACCTTGCGCACACGAGGCGATGGGCGCCTTCGGTGCCGCCGTCGTCGTCGGCGCGGTTGTTGTCGTCGGTGCCGCCGTCGTCGTCGACGCAACCGTCGTCGTCGTTGCCGCCGTCGTCGTCGTTGCCGCAGGCTCGGTCGTGGTCGTTGTCGTCGGTGCCGCCGTCGTCGTCGGTGCCGTCGTCGTCGTTGCCGGAGGCTCGGTCGTGGTCGTAGTCGTGGTCGTAGTCGTGGTCGTAGTCGTGGTCGTAGTCGTGGTCGTTTCTTCTTCCGTCGTTGAGGCGGCGACCGCTTGGGTCGTGGTAGTCGCTGGCGCCGTGATCTCAACCATGCGGAAACTGCGCACTGGACGGTAGTAATGGACTTCGGTGGGATCACTCGCCGTTATTGCGCCATCGTCAAACGACTTCGTGATGGCATCACCATTGTCGTCCTGGTCGACCGACCAATACATGTCAGCGGCGTAGGCCGTGATGCAGTCGGAAGCGTCGCCGCACGCGAAGATATCGGCTTGTTCGTACATCGCTTCGAGATTTTCGATCGTTGGCAATTCCCAGTCGGTGACTCCCCCGAATTCGAGGTCATCGCTGTCCGCAATGGCCTCGTCGTGCGTGCCGTAGCCATTCACCGAAACGGCCTCCCACATGAGGTCGTTCGGCTTGCCACCTCCAACGAAGACGATTCCGCCGCCCGGACCCACGTCACCGACGGCACACGGCCCGCCCGTGGCACAAGTAACCGTGAAGGGCACGTTGCGATCGCGTGAGTCGGACGAACCACACGCGGAGATCGCCGTACCGACCATCACTATCGCAGCCAGAGAGCGAATGAATGACTTCATCAGCCCGCAGCTCCGATCGAACGGACCGGCCGGACGTAGGCCGCGGCTTCACCGGCGGAGACTAGTTTCGTCGCAAAGTTCACGGCGCTGAATGTGTCACTCGTAGCGTCGAAGGTGAAGTAGAAGCTGCCAGCAAAACCCTTCGCACACCTTTTGACGCTCGGACACGTGAAGAGATTGCGGTTGTCTGCCATCGACAGGCCTTCAGCGACGTTTGGCAACCGCCAGTCGTCTTTCGACCCGTAGACGAGCCGAGTTGCGAACGCCTTCGCCTTCGCGGGCTTTGCGTACCAAGTCACTGGAGCCACTTCGAAGACTCCGATCGTCGCACCCCCTCCATCGGTGAGAACAAGCACAGTGCCACCACCGGGGCCGATGTCACCGGCCACACACGGACCGCCTCGCGCACACGTCAGTCGCACCGTCGGAGCAACCGTCGTCGTCGGAGCAACCGTCGTCGTCGGAGCAACCGTCGTC
>CAYFNP010000181.1:0-3783 GCA_964344425.1 uncultured Bifidobacterium sp.
TCGTCATCAACGTCAACGTGCCGAACCTGCCCCTGGAAGAAATCAAGGGCTGGCGACGCACCCGGGTGGGCCACGAACTTCCCCGCGCCATGGCCTCGGCCCGCAAGGAATTAAAGGAAGGCCACACGAACTCGTACTCGATCAAGCTCGAAATCGGGGCGGCCCTTCCCCTGCCCATCGACACCGACGGCGGAGCGGTCGAGGCCGGCGAGGTGTCGATCACGTTCCTCTCGCGGTTGACCCACCACGACATCGACGGCGAGACCGGTGCCGAAGCCGCCCTCAACGATTTGTTGAATCGCTGAGGGCGGTCGACTTCGGGCTGCGTCTATTTGATCTTCACCTTCACTCCGCCGATCGGTCCGATCGTGTACGAACCGGGGATGCCGAAACTCACGGTCACGGTCAGGCTCCATGGATCCAACGTGGCGGTCATACTGGCGCTCAAACTCCAACGCCAACTTTCCGGTTCGTCGTCGGGAGTTCCCGGCCAACACCAGTCGCCCCAAATCCTGGCCTTCACTGCGGCGGTCCCCGTCAATTCGATGCGTGCCTGATTACGGCCCGGGTTCGAACGCACGGTCAGCGATGCGGTCACACCTGCATAGCCACGACCCCAACAGTTGCCGAGGTCGAGCTTGCCGGTCTTGTACTCCCATGCGCCGTCAATCGTCATGGTGAAGCCGTTCATCACGCTCGCATTGAGCGTGAACTGAACCGGTCCGATCGGGAACGTTGCCTGGATTGTCGCAAATGTTGACACCGAGCGGCACTCCATTCGTGCGTTGCACGACAAGTTGCCGATGGCCAATCGTCCGCCGATCTCGACGAGACCGCTTGCGAGCACGAGCGTGCCGGCCACATCAACCAGCCATCCGTCGCGTGTGAAGGCGATCGTCAGGCTTGCGGAGAAGTACGCCCATGATCTGTCGCCGGCACGCAGGTTCGCCGAGGCAACGACACCACTGTTGTTGACGCGGAATGCGACGTTCACCGTGACGATGTAGAGGTTGACGTCGGCCCGACCGCTGAGGTCGAACGTTGTGCGTCGACCGGACCGCTCGAACGAACCGCTCAACTCGACACGTGCCCCTGCGAGCGTGACCGTCGTGGAGATGGCGAACCTCACGAAACCCGCGCGGGTTCGTGTGAACTCGACAGTGGCGCGTGCGGTTGCGACAGTGAGGTCGAGGTTCACCGACCCCCGCAGCGACAGATCACCGCCCGTGGAGAACATGCCGCTGATCGATACGCGTCCGCCGAATCCGCTGCCACCCAGTTCGAAGCTGGCGGAAACCTCACCAAAGAACTCCCGGGCTACCGGTGGCGACGGGGCGAGCGTCGTGGTCGGTCGTGCAGTCGTCGTTGTCGCACGTGCCTGCGTCGTTGTTGTCAGGTTGAGACGCGGTGCTCCGGTGATGTTCGGGGTGCCGCCGGGAAGCGTGATCGCCACGGTGCTGCTGGTCGGCAGTGCAACCGTCGCGCGCGGCACGGTCGACACGGCACCTGGGCCGATTGCCGGCCCACCGTTGTTTCCGATGCGGTTGACGAGGGGCACGGTTGTCGTGGTGGATGACGTCGTCGTCGACGAAGTTGTCGTCGACGGAGTGCCGACCGGGCGTTGGCCGTTGCCACCGCATGCCTGGCGTTGCGGTGACCGTCCACTGGGAGCCGAGTACCCGAGCTTGAGACCACCCTGCGCATTGAAACCGGCGAAGTCCATGTTGACATTCAGCGAGGTCGCAAAATAGAAGTCACCCGACTGGGCAACGATTTGTTGGCCCGTGACGTTCGTGATGGTCTCGGTGTTGTTGGCGTTGCACCACACCACCTTGCCCGTGACGCTGCCCTGGAAGATGCCGAACATGTCGGTGCGGGCCGACACGCTGAGCGCGTTGCGGTTGATCGATCCCTCGACCTCGAGCAGGCTGTAGCCCGCAGCGACCACGCTGCCCCTAATGCTGATCGACGGGTTCGCGATCGACATGTCGAAACCGAAGCGGCCGTTGATTCGCAGGAACTCGCCCAAACCGACCTCGGCATCGACCGACCCACGTAGGTTGCGCACACCGCTTCGGTCGACCTCGACCGCGAGATTGACGTTGAGCGATTGACGCAACACCTCGACTGACCCGAGGATGTTCAGGTTCAGACGCGTATCGGAGACATCGAAGCCAGCCGCAAGTCGCGCCTGTTTGATCTCGACGAGACCCGGCACGAGGCTGAGATTGTCGATGGATCCCGAAATGTCGAAGCCGTCGTTGCGGACGTCGACCGAGGCTCGTACACGCGTCGAGCCGAGACTGAGTCCGCCGCTGAAGCGCACGAACGAATCGAGTGGTCGGCGACCATAGGTACCCATTTCGAAGACGGTTTCGTCCATTCGTAGTGGACCCACATCGAAAGCACCGATGGCAACACTTGCCTCGACCGAGAGTTGTCCCGGGTCGACGTTCGCATCGACGGCAACCGGCACACCGAGTACCGACCCACGGAAGACGGCCCGGATACCCGGCGCGACGGTCATACGACCGACGGTGCAGCCGAGAGGTGCGAAGGTCATTTCGATCTGCGTTGCCGTGAGAACACCATCGAGGATGTTGATGACGCGGTCATTGGCGCGCTGACCACGTGCACTCACCGACAGACACATGCTGTCCACCTGAACGTTCAAAACTGCCGTGAGTACCACGCCTTCGGACATGCCGAGAACGTTGCGGATACTCGCCGGGATTTCGATCGACAGTCCGGCGCCGAATCCGGGGAACGGATTCGGCGGTTGCAGCGAGAAGGAGACGGCAAGTGCCCGCACCACGAGTCCCTCGACGCCGAACGCGTTGCGCCACGGGTTTTCGCGACCGTTCGCATCGATGCCGAGTGTTGCGGCAACCGAGATTCCGCCGGTTGCAGTAACGGTGAGGTCGAGCACCAACGGCACGCCCGTCGGCTGGCTCGGTACGACGAGTTCACCCTCACCGTAGAGACCGAAGGTCGGAACGAAGTTGCGCATCGCGAGACGGATTCCGAATGCGGTGAGTTTCAGCCCCTTTCCGCCGAAATTCACGATCCACTTCGGGCCCCCGGTGTTCACCGCGATGTTGAAACCGAAGTTGCCCGAGGAAATGTTGCCGAGCGAGAGACCCACGGGCTCGACACGAACTCCCTCGAGGCCGAGTGCCCTCGTGATGCTCTGGGGCAGGTTGACCGCACCAAAGAAGGTCGGATCGTTTGCGGCAAGGTTCTGCGGTGCCGGCGAACCGGCGGGGTCGAAGTTCGGCACTGCGTACGTCGCGAAGGCAACGCTCGCGTCGGAGAAGGTCGGCCCGCGTGGAATCGGTTCCCACGTTCCTCGAATGCCCGCAGTCAACAACACGCCCTGCGCGTTGTACGAGACCGACGCCGACAGATCGACACCGAGGACGTTGAAGGTGCCGCTTGCCGTAGCGGTTGTTGCACCCGCATTCGGAATGGTCAACGTGACATTTGCGCCGGTGATGCGAACACCCGGAGCAATGTTGATCGTTCCCGCTGCCGCGCTGAAGGCCCAACCCGCCGCATCACGGCGAGCCGTGACGTCGACAGCCGCACCGAGACCGGGAACCGCCAACCGACCGCGCAATGAAAGCGTGGTGGCACACCGGTCGAGGTCTTCGAGACTCGGACACGTCGCTGATGCACTGACGTCGGCTGCGGTCACGGCAAATCCGGCGAAGGGTTGCCACGAGTCGCGTGCTCCCTGCCTGAACGAAATCGCGATCGATACTTCGCTGTTGCGACGAGTGA
>CAYFNP010000182.1:0-3595 GCA_964344425.1 uncultured Bifidobacterium sp.
GGCCCTGCTGGGTGCGCTCCATGCCGCAGTAGTCCCAGATGATCTTGCCGAGTTCGCGGTGGAACCAGTCGGGCGAACGCGTGCCCTTCACGTTCAGGTAGCCGGTGAAGCGCTCGCGTGCGGCGTTCTCGGCGGCCTTGAACTCGGGGTGGTCGGTGCCGGGGATCGGCTTGTTCAGCATCGGCGCGAGGTAGTTGCCGATGGTGTACGGCAACACGAAGTAGCCGTCGGCGAGTCCCTGCATGAGGGCCGACGCACCGAGACGGTTCGCACCGTGGTCGGAGAAGTTCGCCTCGCCCGCTGCGTACAGACCGGGCACGGTGGTCATGAGTTCGTAGTCGACCCACAGGCCGCCCATCGTGTAGTGCGACGCCGGGTACATGCGCATCGGCACGTCGTACGGGTTCTCGCCGGCGATGCGCTCGTACATCTCGAAGAGGTTGCCGTAGCGCTCTTCGACGACGTTCTTGCCGAGACGCTTGATCGCATCGGAGAAGTCGAGGTACACGCCGTTCTTCAGCGGGCCGACACCCTGGCCGCGGTCGACGGCGCGCTTCGCCGCACGCGAGGAAATGTCGCGCGGAGCGAGGTTGCCGTACGACGGGTACAGGCGCTCGAGGTAGTAGTCGCGGTCGTCCTCGGGAATCTCGTGTGCGGGTCGCGAATCCCCCGCCTTCTTCGGCACCCACACGCGGCCGTCATTGCGCAACGACTCGCTCATCAACGTGAGCTTCGACTGGAACTCGTCGCTCTGCGGGATGCAGGTCGGGTGGATCTGCGTGTAACAGGGGTTCGCGAAGTACGCACCCTTGCGGTGTGCACGCCATGCCGCGGTGACGTTGCACGCCATCGCGTTGGTCGACAGGAAGAACACGTTGCCGTAGCCGCCCGTTGCGAGCACAACGGCGTGGGCCGCGTGCGAGGTGACCTCGCCCGTCATCAGGTCGCGCACCACGATGCCCGCCGCGCGGCCGTCGATGGTGACGACGTCGACGAGTTCGGTGCGGTTGAACAGGCGCACGCCGCCGAGACCGATCTGACGCGCCAACTGCTGGTACGCGCCGAGCAGCAACTGCTGGCCCGTCTGGCCACGCGCGTAGAACGTACGGCTGACCTGCGCTCCACCGAACGAACGGTTGTCGAGAAGACCGCCGTACTCGCGCGCGAACGGCACGCCCTGGGCAACCATTTGGTCGATGATGTTGACCGACACCTGAGCGAGGCGGTGAACGTTGGCCTCGCGGGCGCGGAAGTCGCCGCCCTTGATGGTGTCGTAGAACAGACGGTGGACGCTGTCACCGTCGCCCTGATAGTTCTTCGCGGCGTTGATGCCACCCTGCGCCGCGATCGAGTGTGCGCGGCGCGGCGAGTCGTGGAACGTGAACGCGTCGACCTGGTAGCCGAGTTCGGCGAGGGTCGCTGCAGCCGATGCACCGGCGAGACCGGTTCCGACCACGATCACCTTGAACTTGCGCTTGTTGTTCGGGTTCACCAACTTCACGTCGGCTTTGTAGGTGTCCCACTTGTCGGCGAGGGTTCCGGCGGGGGCCTTGGAGTTGAGTTCGATGCTCATGTTCGTCCTTCTTGCTCAGCCGCCGACCACGCCGGCCAGCACTGCGATGGGGAAAGAAACGTTTCCGACTACGACGATCGTTGCGATGCCCGTGGCGAACCCACGACGCCATTTGTTGAAGCGCGGGTTGTTCCAGCCCATTGACTGGAACATGCTCCACGCGCCATGGAACAGGTGGATACCGAGTGCGATGTTCGCGAGCACGTAGAACACGGACACGGGCCAGCGATCGAAGCTGCGCACCACGTTGTCGTACACATCGGCCTTCACGAAGTCGCCGTTGGTGCCGATGGTGTTCGTGACACCCCACGTGAGATCGAGCAGGTGCCAGACAACGAAGAGGAACACGGTGACGCCCGTCCAGCGCATCGAACGGCTGGCGAAGTTGGCGACCTGGTAGTCACGCTCGCTCTGGTATTTCACCGGGCGCGCCATGCGGTTCAGTCGGGTGAGCGAGACCGCCGCGTGGATGTGAATGATCACCATGGCGAGAAGCCCGCCGCGCAGCAACCACAGAACGACACCCTTCGGCGCGATTGGGTAGAGCAGTTCCTTCAGGAACTCGGCGTAGTGGTCGAGGTCGGACGCACCGAGGTACATCTTCAGGTTGCCGATCATGTGGAAGACGACGAACCCCATGAGACCGATTCCGGTGATGCCCATCGCGTACTTCTTGCCGACGGCGGTCGAATAGAGATCGAGGAGGAAGGGTCGCTTCTTGCGGGCCTTGGTGGCCGTCGCGGTGACGGGCCCGCGCCGGTCGAGAACCTGCGCCGAGTTGTTGGCTGCCATTTAGTTGCCTTTCGGGGTCCCCGGGCGGGGTGTGGCGTTCGAAAGCCCTCTTAGGGCGAGAAAACCGTAGTCCCGCGACCCCAAACCGACGAACTTTGCCCGAGGGCGAAACGGGGGGTGTGACGAAGAACGCGGCGGTTTCGCCCCTCTTCGCCCGAATTTCCTACACTCTTTGCGTTCACCAAAAACCCCCGGGGTTGGTACGCGCCTGCCCCTCCACCGTAAGGATCGATTCACGTGACAGGAATCTTCGCAGCTGAAGGCGGCTGGCAGGACTTCACATTGAAAGGTGGCGAATGGGCCGTGCTGTGGTTGTCCGCAGCAGCAGCCCTCCTCGCCCTCGCTGTGGGCTTCTTCCTCGTCAAGAAGGTCATGGCCGAGAGCGAAGGCTCCCCGAAGATGGTCGAGATCGCCACGGCGATCCAGGAAGGTGCTTGGGCCTATCTCAAGCGCCAATTCAAGACCATCGGCGTGATTCTCGTACCGCTCGTCGTCATCGTGTTCGTCACCTCGACCGAGATCCTGAAGCCCGACAAGTCGTCGGCCCTCTCGTTCGCGCAGGCCGGCATCTTCCGCACCGTCGCCTTCGTGCTCGGCTGCCTCGCCTCGGGTCTCACCGGCTACATCGGCATGACCCTCGCGACACGCGGCAACGTTCGTACCGCCGCCGCGGCCCTCAGCAACAGCATGCCCCGCGCCCTCACGGTCGCCTTCCGCACGGGCGGCATCGCCGGCATGTTCACGGTCGGCCTCGGCCTTCTCGGCGCGACGGTCATCATCATGATCTTCCAGAACACCTCGTCGGTGATCCTCGTCGGCTTCGGCTTCGGCGGATCGCTGCTCGCGCTCTTCCTGCGCGTTGGCGGCGGCATCTTCACCAAGGCCGCCGACGTCGGCGCCGACCTGGTCGGCAAGGTCGAAGCGGGCATTCCCGAGGACGACCCCCGCAACCCGGCAACCATCGCCGACAACGTGGGTGACAACGTCGGCGACTGCGCCGGCATGGCCGCCGACCTGTTCGAGTCCTACGAGGTCACCCTCGTCGCATCGATCATTCTCGGCGTCGCGGCGTTCAACTCGATCGGCGCGAACCCCGCGCTCGGTCTCGTGTTCCCGCTGGCAGCCCGCGCCATCGGCGTCGTTGCATCGATCGCCGGTGTCTTTGCGGTGAAGGCGAAAGAGGGCGAGACCAACGCTCTCAAGCCGATCAACCGCGGCTTCCTCGTCGCC
>CAYFNP010000182.1:3605-3764 GCA_964344425.1 uncultured Bifidobacterium sp.
TCGACAACGCCGGCTGGAAGTGCTTCGGTGCGGTGGCCATCGGCCTCGTTCTCGCCCAGTTGGTCAGCCGTCTCACCGAGTACTACACCGCGACCCACTTCCGTCCCGTGAAGGAGATCGCCGAGTCGGCCGAAACCGGCCCTGCGACCGTCGTTCTTT
>CAYFNP010000183.1:0-3745 GCA_964344425.1 uncultured Bifidobacterium sp.
GCGTACCTGATTCCCGTCACTTGGCTGTTCCTCGCCGGCGGTCGCACGACAAAAACGACACCAGTCGAATCGGCCGACAAGGTCGCGGTCCCCGTCCAATAGCCTCTCGCTCATGACGAAGAAGCCGGACGGTACGCCCGTCGACATCAAGCCACGTAGTCGTGACGTCACCGACGGCCCGCAAAAGGCACCCGCCCGCGCGATGTTGCGTGCGGTCGGTCTCGGCGATGGCGATTGGGACAAGCCGCAGATCGGCATCGCGTCGGCTTGGAACGAGGTCACGCCGTGCAACATGACGCTGCGCAAGCTTGCCGAGCACGCGAAGTACGGCGTGCGTCAGGCAGGGGGAGTCGCACTCGAGTTCGGCACCATCACCGTCAGCGACGGCATCTCGATGGGCCACGAAGGCATGCGCGCGTCGCTGGTCAGCCGCGAGGTCATCACCGACTCGGTCGAGACGGTCGTTCACGCCGAACGCTTCGATGGCTTCGTCGGTCTCGCCGGTTGTGACAAGAGCATTCCTGCAATGTTGATGGCCGCAGCGCGGCTCAACCTTCCATCGGTGTTCGTTTACAACGGCTCGATCATGCCGGGCGAACACGACGGTCGGGCTCTCGACATCACCAGCGTGTTCGAGGCCGTCGGCGCGCACGCGCTCGGCACCATCGACGATGCCGAACTGAAGGCAATCGAGGAAAAGGCGTGCCCCGGCGAAGGTGCGTGCGGCGGAATGTTCACCGCCAACACCATGTCGTCGATCGCCGAAGCGATCGGGATGAGTCTTCCCGGAACCGCTTCGCCGCCGGCCATCGACTCGCGACGCGACGACGATGCGCGGCGCGCGGGTGAGGCAGTTGTCAACATGCTGCGGTTGGGAATTCGTCCGCGTGACATCATGACGAAGAAGGCCTTCGAGAACGCCATTGCGGTCGTCAATGCATTCGGTGGAAGCACCAATGCCGTTCTGCACCTTCTCGCACTCGCCAACGAGGCCGGGGTCGAACTGGGTCTCGACGATTTCAATCGCATCGCCGCGAAGGTGCCGCACATCGCCGACACCAAGCCCGGCGGCAAGTACCACATGTCCGACATCGACCGCATCGGCGGTGTTCCCGTCGTCTTGAAGATGCTGCTCGACGCGGGACTTCTGCACGGCGACGTCATGACCGTGACCGGCAAGACAATGGCCGAGAACCTGGCCGACATCAACCCGCCGGCGCCCGACGGCGACGTCATCCACCCGTTGTCCGACCCGATTCACGCCGAGGGTGGCATCAACATCCTCACCGGATCTCTCGCGCCGAAGGGCTCGGTCGTCAAGGTCGCTGGCCTGACTCACGACCAGATGCACTTCGAGGGCAACGCCCGCGTGTTCGATGGTGAAGACGGTGCAATGGCCGAGATCCTTGCCGGCAAGATCAAGCCGGGCGACGTGCTGGTGATCCGCTACGAGGGCCCGAAGGGCGGCCCCGGCATGCGCGAAATGCTCGCCATCACCGGTGCGTTGAAGGGCGCGGGTCGTGGTTACGACTGCGCGCTCATCACCGACGGCCGATTCAGCGGCGGTACGTGGGGGTTCTGCATCGGCCACGTCGCACCCGAAGCAGTCGACGGCGGTCCGATCGCGTTCGTCCGCGACGGTGACCGCATCCTCATCGACGTTCACGACAAGCGTCTCGACCTGCTCGTCAGCGACGACGAACTGGCAAAGCGCAAGGCCGGCTGGAAGCCGAACCCGCCGCGCTACACGACGGGCGTTCTCGGCAAGTACGCCAAGCTCGTGCAGGGCGCCGAAACCGGAGCCATCACCAACTTCTAAGGGTTTTCAAGGGTTCTCGGTGTGTAAAGGCTCGGAAAACGAGCACTTGCACACCGAAATTCCTCGAGGGCTCTTCAACTAGTGCGCGAGGCTCTGCATCAGTGTGATGTAACTGTCATCGAAGTTCGAATTCAAATCACCAACACGACACAGGTTGTTCACCCAAAACGCCAGCACCTCATCTTGATCTCTGTCACTCTTCATTTGTGGCTAAACAAACACTGTGGGTGTTCTGATGGAATTGGTGCGTCACGACGAACAGCTGCATGTGACGCGTCGTTCGTTATTGCGACTTGCAGACTTTCGTCGGGTGGTTCTCGGACAGTTCATTTCTCAATCCGCAGATGCAGCGATGCTCTTGCTGTTGGCCAAACAACTGTTGTTCACCGGTGCTGACGGACCGACGCCGGTGCTCTTGGCACAGGCGGTGCTTTCTTCGGCTGCACCGCTTGTATTGGTCGGCCCAATAGCTGGCCTGGTTGCCGACAAATGGGCACGTAAGCAAGTTCTCGTCTCGGGTCAGGCAATTCGTTCCGTGCTCGCGTTAGCGACAATTGCGGTCGTCGTTTTTCATCTGCACTTGGCTTCGATCGCGGTCTTTGTCTTGAGTCTCTGCGCCTCGCGCCTTCTCTATACCGCGCGCGTTGCAAGCGTGCGACATTTGGTCCGGCAACATGAGCTTGTTGCAGCGGATTCTTTGATGTCGATCGTCGGCGTTATCGCCGGTCTGATCGGTGGGATGGTCTTTGCATCTCTCGTGCGACTGAGTGCGGTGCTTGTCTTGGTTGCGGTTGCAATCGGTCACTTTGCTGCGGCCTATGCGTATGATCAAACGCGCAGTTGGTTGGGTGGAGAGGGGAAAACGAGCACTTTGCGGTGGCGTGCAGTGCTCACACAACTCTCATGCGGAAAGACTCGCTATGCAGTGCTCGCAACCAGCACACATCGTTGTCTCGTTGGCGTAACCGTGGCGTGCGTGTCGATGAACCTCGACGGTCGAACTGGTGGATCGGCGTCGGGCTATGCGGCGACCGTCGGTGTCGCGGGGCTTGCTGGGTTCGTCGGCTCGCTGACATCGGAATGGGTGAACGAACACCTTCGACGTCGGGCGTTGACGATCGGCGTCTTCGCAGCCTCCGGTCTGGTTCTGGTGCCCGTTCAGTTCGTGAAC
Source organism: uncultured Bifidobacterium sp. (assembly GCA_964344425.1). Taxonomy (GTDB): domain Bacteria; phylum Actinomycetota; class Acidimicrobiia; order Acidimicrobiales; family Ilumatobacteraceae; genus F1-20-MAGs119. The sequence continues at coordinate 2,991 of CAYFNP010000183.1, forward strand.
TCACCAATGTTGTGTCTTGCGATCATCGGTCTGATTGCCTTCTGCTTTCAGAACCTCCGGGTTGCATCTGATGCCACCATTCAAGCGAACGCCGCACCGGGCTCGTGTGGACGGGTGTTCGCGGCCTACGACGTTGCTTTCAATCTCACGTACGTCGGGGGATTGCTGGTCGGCCTGTCATTGTCCTCGAATATTTCGAGTGAGGTCGGGTTGATGGCGTGCGCGCCGTTGTTCTTCGTCGGCGCGATTGTCTTCGCCGTCATCGAGCGTGATGTCCGTATTGGTGATACGCAGGACGCAGCCGCCCTTGTAGTCGAGAGTCGAGAGTCTACGCCCGTCGCTGTGTGATGTTTTCGCGAACAACGCGCCAGCCGATCAGTGTCAGTGCGTTGAAGACAGTTGCAACGATGATGAATGCAACGGCGGTGCCGCGGTCCCACGCGAAATGCCGTAGCAACATTCCGATCACGACGGTGGCCATCCATACGACGATTCCCGTCTGAACTGCAAAAGGGTTCTTCCACCCACTCGATGCCCACCACCCGCACACAAGACCGATGAGGAAAGGTGCTGCAGTCGAGAGCACACCCACAACGTCTTTGTCGGTGTCGTGATTACGCGTGCCAATGAACACGAACACGACGATCAGCAGTGCGTCGAAAAGAAAAGTAGTGGCGGGTCGTTTCATGGTCTGATTTTCGGCGCGGATCTGCTTAAAAAGCGCACGGTGGCGCGCCGAGAAGCCTCAGTTTTCG
>CAYFNP010000184.1:0-3726 GCA_964344425.1 uncultured Bifidobacterium sp.
GCACGCGCGCGCGTGCACGTCGACCCTCTGCGTTACTGACCCCCGCTATCGCGGAGTTGCGGAACGGGAAACCCTGAGAACCCTGAAGCCCTTTCGACTTCCCAGCCGTTCGACATCGAATCCGCGACCGACCATCCATTCCGCAAGCGAGTCGGCGCCGAGGTTCTTGCCAACGACGAGGCAGGCGATGCCTTGTGGGCTCAGTCTGTTCAACCAGTGGTCGAGTAGGTCGTGCAAACCGCTCTTGCCGATGCGAATCGGTGGATTGCTCCAGATGAGGTCGAACGTGAGGCCCGGATGCACCGCGTCGGGATGCATCGTCCGCACGTTGTCGAATCCCGCCGACGCGGCATTGCTGCGCGTGAGTTCCACCGCGCGCGGGTTGATGTCGATCGCGTAGACCTGTGCCGCGGGTGCGAGCTTCGCCATCGTCAACGCGATCGCGCCCCAGCCGCAACCGATGTCGAGGAAGGTTCCATGGTCCGGAGGCGGGGGAGCGAGATCGAAGAGGACGGCGGTTGCCTTGTCGAGGCGGCCGTGGCTGAACACCGCCCGGTCCGACAGGGCGGTCAACGTCGCGCCGTGTGCTTGCCACGTCACCTCGCGAGGGGCCGATCCGATGCGTTGCAGGTCAGCGTCGTCGACGTCGAAGTAGTGGGTCGAGTCCCGGTCGGTCACCGTGGATAGCCTTGCATCGTGGCCCACGAAATTCGGACATACGGCGACCCCGTGCTGAAGTCGTCGGCGCTCGAGATCCAGAAGATCGACGACAAGCTCGTGCGCCTCACCGACGAGATGTTCGACATCATGTACGACGCGCCCGGTATCGGCCTTGCTGCCCCCCAGATCGGCATACAGAAGCGCCTCTTCGTCTACGACATCGGCGACGGCGCCGAGGTGCTCATCAATCCGGAAATCGTCGAGGCCTCGGGCGAGTGGATTTACGAAGAGGGATGTCTCTCGATTCCGGGCCTGTACGTCGAGATGGTGCGTCCGAAAGAGGTCCTCTTGCGTGGCGTCAACCTTGCCGGGGAAGAGATTGCCGTCGAGGCCGACGAGCTTCTTTCTCGATTGTTCCAACACGAGCTCGACCATCTGAACGGTGTGCTCATGTTCGACCGCATGTCGGCCGACCAGCGTGCCGAGGCGATGGCCGAGTACCGCCGTCTGCACGATGGGGAAGCCACACCCAAGCGACCCGCCGAGCCGCGCGTCATCAAGTTGAAGTAGGCGCCGATCGCCACACGTCCGGCTCCATCCGCGCCCACCGACGCGGTCCTGTTTTTCGGTACGCCCGAAGTCTCGGCCGCGGTTCTCGAGATTCTCCTCGCCGACGGTGTGCGGGTCCTCGCCGTCGTCACGAATCCCGACAAGCGTCGGTCACGCGGTTCTGCCACCAGTGCGAGTCCGGTCAAAGAGGTGGCGACTGCCCGCGGATTGCCGGTTCTCGAATCCACGGACGCAGCCGTCGAATTTCTTGGGGCTCACGGCAACGATGGTCTGACCGGTGTCGTTGTTGCCTACGGGCGAATCATCCGCGAGCCGCTTCTCTCGATGTTGCCGCTCGTCAATCTGCACTTCTCACTGTTGCCGCGCTGGCGCGGGGCCGCACCGGTCGAGCGTGCGATCCTCGCGGGTGACGCCACCACCGGGTCGTCGATCATGCAGATCGAAGAGGGCCTCGACACGGGTGCTGTCTACGCCGTCGATCCCGTCGAGATCAACGACGACGAGACCGCCGACGAACTTCGCGGTCGTCTCGGTCGCCTCGGTGCTGCTCGACTCGTCGATCTTCTCCGTCGGGGTTTTCCCGTTCCAGTGCCGCAATCGGGTGTTGCAACGCACGCCGACAAGATCCGACCGGAGGAACTCGCGATCGATTTCTCCGCTGGTGCGATTGCGGTCAAGCGGCTCGTTCGAATCGGTGGAGCGCACTGTTCTTTCCGCGGCCAGCGGCTGAAGGTGCACCGTGTCGATGTCGTCGCTGCCGCGGGAGAACCCGGCGTCATCGTTGCATCGGGGTCCGACGGCGTTGTCGTCGGAGCAGGTGGGGATTCGGTGCGACTGGTGTCGGTGCAGCCCGAGGGCAAGAAGGCAATGTCCGCGCGCGATTGGGCAAACGGGGTACGTCCCTCCGTTGGCGAGTCCTTTGGCCGTGTGTACGGTGAATCGTCATGAGCCCGACCGATCACTCGTGGCCCGCCAAGGTGCTCACCATCAGCGACGGCGTCATGTCCGGACATCGTGACGATGCCTCGGGACGTGCACTCGTTGCTCTCCTCGATGCCCAGGGTTTCGACGTCGTCGAGCATCGGGTGATCGCCGACGGCGAGGAGAACGTTGCAGACGCTCTGCGTGGCCTGTGCCGAGATTTCGCGGGCCTCGTCGTCACCACGGGGGGAACCGGCTTCGCGCCACGCGACCAGACCCCCGAGGGCGCAATGCGGGTCATCGACCGCATCGCGCCGGGTCTCGCCGAAGCGATGCGCGCGGTCAATCCGCTCGGGCGTTTGTCACGCGGCGTGGCTGGCATCGCCGGAGGTTCGATCATCGTCACGCTGCCGGGTAGTCCGCGTGGCTGCGTCGAGCAACTCGAGTCGATCATCGACGTGCTGCCGCACGCGCTCGCTCTCCTAAATCAAGAGCCCACGACGCACTAGGTCCCGTAGGCTTGGGGCGTGCTGCGTCTCGTCCTTCCCAAGGGTTCGCTCGAAAAGGCCACCCTCGAACTCTTCGAAGCCGCCGACCTCACGGTTGTGCGCTCGTCGTCGGTCGACTACCGGGCCAGCATCGACGACCCGCGTATCGTCGAGGTCCGCATCCTTCGTCCGCAAGAGATTCCCGTTTACGTCGCCGAGGGTCTCTTCGACATCGGCATCACGGGCCGCGACTGGGTCGAGGAAACCAACAGTTCGGTTCACAGTCTCGGGGAGCTGAAGTACTCGAAGGCCACGACGAATCCCGTGCGGGTGGTCGTCGCGGTCGACGGAAATTCCCCGGCCCAACGCGTCCAGGATCTGGCCGACGGAGTGCGTGTGACCAGCGAGTACCCCGAGATGACCAAGCGCTTCTTCGCGCAAAAGGGAATCAAGGCCGACGTCAGGCTGTCGTACGGTGCCAGCGAAGCGAAGATTCCCGACATCGCCGACTGCGTGGTCGACATCACCGAAACGGGACGCGCCCTGAAGGCCGCGGGGTTGCGCATCATCGACACCATTCTCACCAGCTACACCGAACTCATCGCCAACAACGCCTCGTGGGCCGACCCGGCAAAGCGCCACGCAATGGAGCAAATCCACACACTCCTCACCGGAACTCTCGAGGCTCGCGGCCAGGTGCTCGTGAAGTTGAACGTCGGCGAGGCAAATTTCGAGAAGGTCCTCGCCGTTCTTCCGTCGGCGAAATCCCCGACTGTCAGCCGATTGGCATCGGGCGACTATGCCGTCGAGTCGGTCGTGCAAAAGCGGACCATCAATACCGTCATTCCGGCACTGAAGGACGCGGGCGCAACCGACATTCTCGAGTTGCCGATCTCCAAGATCATCCACTGATGTCAACGCGTTTCGCCGCCACAGATGCCGCAACGTTCGAAGGCACCCGCGGGGGAGTCGTCTCGGTGTTCGATCCGCACATCGGACTCGGCTACGTCCGCTGCGACGACGGAGCTGAATATCTGATGCACTGCATCTCGATCGCCGACGGCAGTCGTGACGTCGCGGTGGGTCA
>CAYFNP010000185.1:0-3716 GCA_964344425.1 uncultured Bifidobacterium sp.
GACGGGTCAAAGATCGGTGAAACGCCGACGCCGGTCGACCTGAAAATCGCCGGTGGTGAATACGTGCGGCAGGTGACCGCAGACCCGAGCGGGAATCTTTATGTGATGTCGCGCTATTCGGAGGAACAAACCGCCGATCAACCGTTTGATTACGGAACCAGGATCGTGCGCTTGACCCCTGCCGGCAAACCCGACCGCACGTACGCGAACGACGGCATTCTGAAACTCTCCGAAGTGTTGAGTCCGGCGGTGACCTTCGATCCCGAGGGCCGCATGTACGTCGCTTCAACGCTCGGATTCGAGACGCTTCGTATTTCGCGTTACACATCGACGGGAGCAATCGACGCTGCGGCCGAGGTTGCACCGACGACCACGCAAGCCAAGCAGCAGACGGCATCGTCAACCCCTGCGACCGATGAGAAGCGTGGGGTCTACGAGTCGGCGAAGACAATCGATCGGTCGGAGGCCACAAGGGAGAATGCAATCGAAGCGGCGATCTCGCCGAACGTCGGGGTGACGGTTGCGGTGGAGCGCCCGGTCCTGACCGCGGTGCGGGCCGTCGAAGACCGCTCGCTGACGGTGACGTGGTTGTTGTCGGCGGCCCAAGGAAAGCAGTACGTCACAGCGACGGCGATGCCGGGCGGACGTTCGTGCACCTCGAACGAGGGAAGTTGCACCATTCGGGGGCTCGACCCCGCCGAGACCTACACGGTGACCGTCGCGCTGAAGGGCGAGGACGCGGCGACTCGATCGACCGGTCTTGCATCATCCGCGAAGCCGGTCGTCTTGCTGAAGGCAGGACGCGTGGCGTCGCCCACGACCTACGTGAGACCGGCGTCGAGAGGCAAGGCGACGTGGAAAGTGCGCGGTGGCTGCACCCTGAACGAGACGAACACGCGCCTGACCGCACCAAGACGTGCGGCCAAGTGCGTGCTCAGCGTTACGACGGCGAAGCTTGGATCGACGCCGAAGACGACGAAGTCGGTGACGATCGTCGTGACGAAGTAACCGCCTTCAGACTGGCAAGGATCAGGGCGACGCCGACGGCGGTCACGACAAGACCGCTGACGACGTCGCTCTCGATCGCCCGTCCGACGAGTATTCCGACGTTCGCGGTCGTCGAAATACCGGCCACCAACAAGACCTCGATGCGTGCGCTCGCTGCCGCGTAGAGGAAGAGTCCGGCTGACACGGCGAGGGGGAAGAGCGTGTACCACGCGCTGCGATCGGCGCCGTTCATCGCGCTCGCCCCGAAGATCATCGTGATGACGCCGACAGTGTGCGGAGCGAAAGCGAACGGAGGCTCCGACACGCTGAACGCGAGCAACACGAAGCCGGCGGCCGTGAAGATGAGCGCAGACCACGTGTCGGACGGATCGATCAATGCGTTCGTGGCGGCGATGACGGCAATCCATGCGGCACACACGACGACCGTCGCATTGAACATCGGCTGCATGAATGCGATTCCCGAAATACGGCCGAGGGCGTAGACAAGGAGCGGTGCCGCGATCCACAGTGCGATGTGTTCACCGCGTACGCCCTGTTCGTTCAGTGTGATTCCGACCGCACCGGCCAGAGCGGCGAGGCCGAGCAGTTCGATCACTTCGCCCGCACGGCGACCAAGCGCGTTCGTACCTCGTTCGAAACGTGCCTGCATCCAGAACGCAAGAGCGGTGATTGCAGCGCCCGCAATGTAGAGAAGAGCGGCAATCGACATCGGCGATGCGTCCTTCAGCGCGGCGGAGGTGGTCCACACGACGCCGACGAGCACGACGAGACCGCCGAGATAACCGAGAACCTCGCGTACCGGAACGTAGATACGCGGTGCAGCCGCAAGTCGACCTGCTTCGGCGGCCGTCAAGCGACCGGAGGCGACCAGATCGTCGAGCTCTTCGAAGAACGAAGACCGATCCTGAAACGAGACGAGAGCCATGGCCACCGTCCTTTCGTGTTGGGTGATGTCGTATCAGCCCTTGTAGCGGGCGAGAGCCGCCGTGATTTCCGCTTCTGCCTCGGTCTTGCCCGCCCATCCACCGACTGTCGAGTCCTTGCCGGGTTCGATGAGTTTGTAGACCTCGAAGAAGTTGGCGATCTCAGCAAGAAGGAAATCGGGTGCGTCGTTCAAATCGTTGAACTTTTCGTACCGCGCATCGTGCGCCGGTACACAAAGCACCTTGGCATCGGGACCTTTTTCGTCCCGCATCCAGAAGACTCCGATCGGACGCGCCCACACGTGGCAACCCGGGAATGTGGGTTGCGGAAGAAGAATCAGTGCGTCGAGGGGATCTCCGTCCTCACCCAGTGTGTGCGGAAAGAAGCCGTAGTCGAGCGGGTACTGGGTGGCCGTGAACAACGTGCGGTCGAGCCAGATTGCTCCGGTTTCGTGGTCCATCTCGTACTTGTTGCGTGAGCCCTGGGGGATTTCAACGACCATTTCGATTTCCATGTACCCACCCTAGGTGGGGAGTGACCGAGTTGTCTCGCGGGCCGTCAGCCGAAACGTACGGAATACATGGAGAGCGACGAATACACGTAACCGTCGGTGATGGTCTTCGCACGTTCGCCCTTGGCGCGGGCGCCGAGAACGTAGAGAAGTGGCAGGAAGTGTTCCGGTGTCGGCGCGGCATATGCGGCGTCGGGGTGTTCCTGCCAGCACTCGATTGCATCGAGGTCGTCGTTCTCGATCGCGGACACGATGTAATCGTGGAATCGAATGGCCGCGGGGTGGGCCTGCGCGTCGACCGACCAGTCGATTGCTCCGAGGTTGTGCACGATGTTTCCGCTGCCAAGGATCAGCACGCCCTCTTGACGGAGCACGGCGAGTTTGCGACCGGCCGCGAGATGCCATGCGGCGGGGCGGGTGAGGTCGATCGACAGCTGCGCAACGGGGACGTTGGCCTCGGGGAAAACGTGGGCGAGCACCGACCATGCACCGTGATCAACGCCCCACGTGGTGGTGCGACCGATCGGTGCCGGTGCGCACATCGGTCGCAGCAGGTCGGCGACGCGCAATGCGACGCCTGGAGCACCCGCGACGGGGTAACGGAACTGCGACAGCGCGGGAGGGAAGCCGGAGTAGTCGTGGATCATCGTTGGGTTGTCACTGACCTGCACGAGCGTGGCGCCGGCAGGCGTGTTGGATGCACCGGACAGGTACGACGCATTGGCCGAGGTTGCCGCACCCGAGGTGAGCGGCGCCCAGTGTGCAGAGATGCACAAAATCGCCTTGGGTGTGGCGTAGATGCCGAGTTCGTTCATCGAACGCGAGTGGGTGGCGTTGGCGAACAGCGCGCCGAACTGGCCCCAAGCCGCGGTGAAGTCGTTGTTCTCGAGGGTGTTCATCGGGCTGCCGTGGCCGATGAACGCGACGGGCATGGGAACGGGCACGGATCAACAGTACCGTCGTGTCCATGTTCAAGAGAGTCGGAATGGTGTCGCCCGCCGATGCGCTGCCCGGACGCACCGACCAAACGATGCCGGTGCCCACAGCGCACTTCGTGAACGGCAATCCGCTCGTCGGTCCGTGGCCCGACGGTTTCGAGACCGCGGTGTTCGCCATGGGTTGTTTCTGGGGAGCCGAGCGCAAGTTCTGGCAAACCGACGGTGTGTGGTCGACCGCGGTTGGCTACGCGGGTGGTTACACGCCGAACCCGGCGTACGAAGAAGTGTGTTCCGGTCTCACGGGCCACACCGAAGTCGTGCTCGTCGTGTTCGAC
>CAYFNP010000186.1:0-3624 GCA_964344425.1 uncultured Bifidobacterium sp.
GAATCGGCCATCGTCGGCCTGCTGGCCACGGTGCTCGGCGTTCTCGGCGGCGTGCTCGTGTCAAAGGGCATCACCGCCCTGTTCAACGCAACCGGCGCCGCGTTCCCATCGGCGTCGACGGTCATTTCCGCCCGCACCATCGCGGTCTCTCTCTTCGTCGGTCTCGGCGTCACCCTCGTTGCGGCGTTCGTACCCGCGGCGCGCGCAGGTCGCATCCCCCCGGTTGCCGCCATGCGACCCGAGGTCGGCTTCTCCAGCCTGCAGCGCAACAAACGCCTCGTCGTCGGCACCGCAACCTTGGGCCTCGGTGTCGTGCTGTTCGGCGTCGGACTCTTCGCCCAGCCCGGCGGAACGATCGGCATCCTCTTCGCCGCGGGTGTCGGCGCGATCATGATCTTCCTCGGCGTCGCCAGCCTGTCGCAATCGGTTGCCGCGCCGGTCAGTCGCATCGTCAGCAACATCCTCCCCTTCCCGGGTCGTTCCATGAACCGAAAGACCCCGGGCCGCATCGCCAGCCGCAACGCCCAACGCCAGCCGCGGCGCACGGCCTCCACGGCGTCGGCCCTGATGATCGGCCTCGCCCTTGTCAGCACCATCGCCGTGCTCGCGGCGTCGGTGCAGGCGACGCTGCGCAAGGCGCTCGGCACCTCGATCACCGCCGACTTCTACGTGACCAACGAAGGCTTCCAGGGTTTACCGTCGGCGTTCGCCGACAAATTGGCCGCGCTGCCCGAACTGTCCGCCGTGTCGCCATTCCGTGCAACCAACGCACAGGTCGCCGGCGAATCGAAGTCGATCGGCGCGGTCGACCCGTCGATGGGTGAACTCGTCGACGCCGACGTCATCAGTGGGGACTTCGCATCGATCGCCGACGGCGCGGTTCTCATTCACAAGGACCCGGCACGTGATCTCGGCGTGTCCGTCGGCGACACGATCGACATGACATGGCAGAACGGGAAGGTGTCGACGCTGAAGGTCGGTGCGATCTACGCCGACTCGTCGATCGTCGGCAACTGGCTCGTCAGCATCGACACACTCACCGCGGCGTCAACCGCCCCGCCGCTCGACTTCTTCATCGGCGCAAAAATCGCCGACGGCATCGACCCCGACGCGGCGCGCGCAGCCGTCGAGCGTGTTGCCGAGGAGTTCCCGAGTGCCCAGGTGCAGGACCGCGTCGAGTTCCAACAGAGCCAGGAAGACCAACTCAACCAGCTGCTCTTCATCGTCTACTCGCTGCTCGTTTTCGCCATCGTCATCGCCGTTCTGGGAATTGCCAACACGATGGCACTGTCGGTGTTCGAACGCACGCGCGAGTTCGGTTTGTTGCGCGCGGTCGGCATGACACGACGTCAGTTGAAGCGCAGCGTGCGCTGGGAGGCGATCATCGTGTCGGTGTTCGGTGCGACTCTCGGCGTCGTCGTCGGCGTGCCGCTCGGCGTTGCAGTGGCGATCGCCCTGCCCGAAACGTTCATCAGCACCGTGCAAATTCCGTTCTCGACGATCGTCGTCATCCTGGCCGCGTCGATCATCGTCGGTATCGTCGCCGCAATCGGACCCGCCCGTCGTGCCGCGAAACTGGACATCCTCCATGCCATCACGACCGTTTGACCCGACCCCGGCGCTGACCGCATTTCTTACCGAGCGTCACCTCGCCTCGTTGACAACGCTCCGCTCCGACGGAAGCCCGCATGTTGTTCCCGTCGGTTTCAGTATCGACATCGCCGCCGGCGAGGTGCGCATCATCACCTTCGAGGGCAGCCAGAAGGTGCTGAACGCGCGACGCGGTGGCCGCGCGGCGGTGTCTCAGGTCGACGGCGGTCGCTGGGTCACCCTCGAGGGTCCGATCCGCGCCACGACCGATCCCGCCGAGGTTGCTGCCGCCGTTGCCGGTTACGCCGCGCGCTACCAGCAACCCAAGGAGCGCATCGATCGGGTGGCGCTCGTCATCGCAATCGACCGCGTGTTGTGCTCGGCCGCCCTGCGCGGTGCGTGAACCGTCGCGCTAACTCGCTGCAGCTTCGTCGAAATCGGTGAAGCGACCGTGATCGTCGATCAGGCCCGCGACGAAATGTGCACCGGCAGGATGCGGGTCGGTTGCACGTGCGATGTCACCGGAGTCGTCGCGACGCGGCGCGGGCTGGCATCCGGTTTGGCAGTCGGGACACCAGTACAAGAGGCGCGGTGGTTGGCCGTGCTGTTCGACGGCAATGATGCCGCGACAACGTTCGCAGCGCTGATGGTTGCGGCCGTAGACCGCCAGGCCACCGGGTACATCGGCGTTGGTGATGCGGGCCGTGTGGTGCAGGTTCGCGCGCAACATCGTTGCGGCCGTGCGCACCAGTTCGACGCACGCTGATTGCGGCAGGACACCAACGGGTGCGTACGGGTGGATTTCGCACGCCCACAACACCTCGCAGCGGTACACGTTGCCGACACCGCACATGACGCGTTGGTCCAACAACACCTCGGCGATCGTCTTCGTCGCATCGGTGTAATTCATCATGCGTCGGACGCATTCATCGAGATCGGCGTCGTCGCGACACAGGTCGGGGCCGAGACGGCCCGAGTTCGGATGCCGTACGAAGCTGTCGGCTCGGTACGTCTCGACAACCGGCGCGTTGAAACAGACAGCGACCCATTCGATGGTCTCGATGACGACGCGCGCCATTCGTCGCGGCTTGCGCCAACGTTCGTCGCGTCGGTAGAGGTGCCAACTACCCGTCATCCGCATGTGCGTGTGCAGGACGACGTCGTCGTCCCAGAGAATCTCGAGGTGCTTGCCGTGCGCGGCGACCGACTCGATGGTGCGCCCGACTCGCGGGCTCGGCCCGGTCAGCCGGGGTGCCTCGAAACCCACCATCTGACGACCCACGAGGGCCGTGCGCAGCGCTGCCGCCGCCCGGTGAATCGTGTCGCCCTCTGGCATGTCGAAATGTTAGACGCGCCGCACGAACGCACCGTCACATGGTGGGTACGCTCGACACGTGACCGCTGAGCACGACGAGACGGAAGACGAGACGAACGTCGACGCCGACGTCGAGCGTCTCGCTGCGCAGAACGCGGCCGTCCGCGACAACATCGTCGCCCGCGCACATCAAAAGCACGGCCTGGCGGGGGCAATCATCGCGGGTGGCATGTTCGCCATCGACCAGGTGCTCGGTCGCAAGCCAAAGGAACAGCCGGCGGCCGTCTCCGAGTTCGCGGGAGAGCCCACCGACATCGACTCCGACGGAATATCGATCCCCGTCGACGAGAACACCACGGTCGTGTCCCCTGCTCCGCATCGGCGCCCGGGCGCCGCGCGGATCGTGCGCCGGCGTCGCCGCTAGGGCAGAACGCCGACCGACGCCAAGGCGAGCCGGATGAGGCGGTCGTGGCCACCCGTCATCTCGCGGCGCACGCGATCGCTGACGGCTTCGGCCGGGGTGAACCACGTCAGCTCGAGAGCCTGCTGGGTCGGCTGACACTCGCCCGACACGGGCACGACGAACGCAAGTGACACCGCGTGGTGACGCGGGTCGTGGAAACCGCTGATCGACGGATCCTGGAAATACTCGACAACGGTGAAAGGTGCGGGCTCGGGTGGAATGCGCGGCAGCGCAAGCGGACCGAGGTCCTTTTCCA
>CAYFNP010000187.1:0-3616 GCA_964344425.1 uncultured Bifidobacterium sp.
GCGGCGGTCGATCGCGAAATGGGCGAGTGGTTGCGACCCTGCACGATGCGGTCGTGGCGCGTCGTTGGTACGTACTGAAACGGTTCAGCGACCGAAGTTGAACGCGGCAACTTCGCCGAGTGCGGCAACGAAATTCGCGACCGCAGATTCGAACATCGTCCTGCCCATGTCGGCCGTGGCGTGTGTGGGGTCGCCGATGTGGCCCTCGGGGAAGAAGTCGTTCGACAGCCAGCCGAAGCTGACCGTGCCACCGAAGCGCACGTAACGGTTCTCGGCGATCTTCTCGGGAATTCGGCGCACGGCCTTTGACATGTCGACCAGGTCGGGTCGCAGGTGCAGCATGACCGCGGTTTCGTCGGTTCCGCCGTGCACGCCCATACCCAGTTCGCTGGCGGCCGACGCGCCGCCCTGGTCGGGTGGAATCGACGGGTGGGTGGTGAAGGTCTGCAGGCCGTGGTGAAGTCGCAGCTCGCGGTTTGCCACGTTGAGCAGCGCCGAGTTACCGCCGTGGCCGTTCAGGAAAACGATCTTGCGCGCCTGCGTGCGTGCGATGCTGCGGCCGATGTCGTCGAGCACCGCGAGCAGCGTGGTGGGCGAAAGCCACACGGTGCCCGGCGCCCAGGCGTGTTCGTTCGACTTGGTGTACGACAGGGTCGGCAACAGCCACAGGTTCAGGTTGGACGGGGCGGACGCAAGCGCCGTTTCGGCGACGGCGGTTGCAATGACTTCGTCGGTGTTCAACGGCAGATGCGGACCGTGCTGTTCGATCGCACCAAGCGGCTGGACGAAGATCGCGTCGGCCGTGATGTGACGGTCGACGTCGGGGCCGCGGAGATCGCCGAGTCGTCGGGGCTGAGCCATCGGCCCGAGCCTAGCCCTGTGGGATACTTTGCTCCATGAGTTCGACACCGTCGATCGAAAATCGTTTCGATGCGCTCATCGTCGGCGGCGGCCACAACGGGCTCGTGTGCGCCGCATACCTTGCGCAAGCCGGCATGAAAGTTCTCGTCGTCGAGGCCCGCGCCGAGGTCGGAGGAACGGCGGCATCCGAATCGTTCGCCGGCGTCACGGTGAACATCTGCAACTGCGACCATCTCACGTTCCGCACGGCGGGCATCAGTGACGACCTCGACCTTGCCCGCCACGGACTGCGCTACATCGATGTCGACCCGACGCAGCTCGCCACTTCGTGGTCCGACAGGCGCGTGTGGCCCATGTTCCACGATCTCAATCGGCAACTCGAGGTCGTCAAACGGTTCTTCCCGACCGAGGTCGAGGGCTACAAGAACTACGCGAAGGCAGCGATGCCCGTCGTCGAGCTGATCCTCGAGGCGGGCAGCCAGCCGCCGACCCGTCGTTCTCTGATCGGAAAGGTGCTGGCCAAGCGCGGTCGCGGGGCGTCGACGATGCTCAAGTGGAGCAAGTTGTCGTCGGCGCAGGTGCTACGACAGTTCTTCTCCAGCGAACTTCTCATCGCACCGTCGCTCGTCACCGGCCCGACGGTGTGGGGCGTGTCACCGCACACGCCGGGTACGGGTCTCGGCGCCCTCGTCTACGCGATGCGCCACGTTGCAAAGGTGGGTCGGCCCGTCGGCGGAAGCGGAATGGTGCCGATCTCACTGCGTCGCAGCATCGAATCGAACGGGGGAGTCGTCGCAACCTCGACGATGGTCTCGGGAATCCTGTGCGAGGGCGATGCGGTTCGCGGCGTCGAACTGACCGACGGACGCGTCATCGAAGCGGGCATCGTCGTCTCGGCGTGCAATCCCCACGACACGTTCCTGAAATGGCTCCGCAACCCGCCGGCCTCGGCGCAACCGTTGGTCGAAAAGTGGCGCACGACCCCGCACTACGAGGGATACGAATCGAAGATCGACGCGCGCATCACGCGCAAGCCCGTCTACCGCGACCTCGACGAACGCACGTTGCGCGATCTCGGTGCCGACCCGTTGGCCGCCACGATGGTCGTTGCCCCAACGACCGAGGAACTGCACGAGGGATTCGGCAAGATCGCAACGGGAGAAATCTTGGATCGCCCCGCGATGTTGGTGAACTTGCCGTCGATTGCCGACCCCACCATGTCGAACGGCGTCGACGAAGTCTTCAGCCTCGAGGCCCTGTTCACGCCGTACTCGTTCCGCGGCGGTTGGGCCACCGACGCCGAGCCGCGGCGGTGGCTCGAGCGCTATGCCGAGTTGGTCGAACCGGGATTCCTCGACTCGATCGCCGAATGGCGTTGCATGACGCCCGCGAAGTACGAGACCGAGTTCTTCCTGCCGCAGGGGCATGCCACCAGTTTCGCGGGTGGTCCGCTTGCTGCGCTGATGAACACGAACCCCGAACTCACGCGTTACATGACGCCGGTGAAGGGTCTCTACCTGACCGGTGCGGCGACGTTTCCCGGCGCGGGCGTGTGGGGTGCCAGCGGCAAGAACGCCGCGCTCACGATCTTGCGGCGATAACCGCGATTTCCATCTTCCACTCGGGCCGCGCGAGTGCGGGCACGGTGACGAGCGTGCTCGCGGCCAGGTGTCCGCGCAGGGCCGCATCCCGCGCGGCCATCACGTAACGCAGATCGTCGGCAAGGTTCGCGGTCGCCACGACGTACGTGGTGACCGACACGATGTCGGACGTCGTCATCTGCGCGTCGGCGAGGATCGCGATGATGTTGTTCCACACCAGTGCGGCCTGTTCGCCGATCGCACCCGGCGTGGTTCCGTCGCTACCCGTCGGCACGACACCCGAAGTGAAGACGAGCCGGGAACCGGCGGGAACCTCGACGCCGTGGGCATACGCCGCAGCCGGTGCAGCAATGGTTGCCGGTCGTAGTTCGCGGTTCATCGTCGAATGCTCGCAGTACCGCGGTGGCGGGTCAAGACGCGAGCAACTTTCCCGCGCCGGTGATCCGCGCGACGTCGATCTCGCGGAACATGATCAGGATGACGCGGTTCACGCCCCACGATTCCCATTCCGCAATTCGGGGGTTCCCCGGGGAGAGAAGTGACTCGTCGAAGAAGTCCCACACGGTCGCGTGGTGTTTCTGATCCGGTGCCGCACGTCGATGCTCGTCGACGAACGCGGTAACGACCTCGCGCGCCTTGTCGCTGGACCCGCGAATGTTCACCCCCTGGGTGCGCCTGCCCGCGATGCGCGCCAGGCGTTCGCTGTTCACCCCCAGCACGACGGGCGGACGGGGCGACGGCAACGGAAAGGTGTCGTACTTCTCGTCGCGCTGTGGGGACCACATTTCATCGAGCACGTCGAGCGTGTGTTCCAACACCGCGTGTCGTTCCGCAACGGTTGCCGGTGCGGAGATGCCAATCGCCCGTCGCTCGCTCGCCGCGGAACCCTGCGGTCCGCCGCCGGCGCCGAGACCGAGCAACAGACGCCCCGACGAAATCGACTGCACCGTCGCCGCAGCGTTGGCGAGCACGCCGGGGTGTCGATTGTTGACGTTCACCACGAGTGGCCCGAGACCGATCGTCGACGTGACCGCCGCAATCGCGCCGAGCAGGCTGAAGCACTCGGGCATGTCGGGCGCGGCCATCACGGAACCCTGCAGATGGTCGATCGTCCACAGTGCCGCGAAACCGGCGTCCTCGGCGGCGCGCGCCGC
>CAYFNP010000188.1:0-3603 GCA_964344425.1 uncultured Bifidobacterium sp.
TGACGATGCCGACACCGAAGGTGGGGCGCAGCTCCAGCCAGTCCGCGCCGTCGACGAGGTTGGTGATGGCCTCGCGCACGGCGTAGATGCGCGTGCGCTGTTCGGGCACGACGTCGCGCAGGGCTGCATCGTTGCCCGGTTCGGTATCGACCCGACGATGCAGGAAGTAACCGAGATACGTCTTCGCCGCTGCCACCGCGGCGGCCTCGTCGGTGACACGAATGTCGACGACTCCGTTGTGTGTTTGGGTTTCGATGTCGCCGATTGCGGTGGCTTCGACGCGGCCGAGTCCGCCACCCTCGATCATCGCCGGGCCGGCCATGCCGATGTTCGAATTCTCGGTGGCGATGATGACGTCGCAGCAACCCAACAGTGCGGCGTTTCCGGCGAAGCAGTAGCCCGACGCGATGCCGACGAGGGGAACCAAGCCCGACAGCGCGCCGAACAGGGCGAAGGCCATGCAGTCCATGCCGGTGACGCCGTGGGAATCGGTGTCACCGGGGCGACCGCCACCGCCTTCGGCGAAAAGGACGAAGGGAAGACGCATCTCTTCGGTGAAGGCGAAGAGCCTGTCCTTCTTGATGTGGTTGATCAGGCCTTGCGTGCCGGCGAGCACGGTGTAGTCGTACGACGCGACGGCAATCGGTTTGCCATCCACCTTTGCCGTGCCACCCACCAGGCCGTCGGCCGGGGTGTTGGTGATCAGGTCGTCGGCGCTGCGGCGTTGGCGCTGCGCGGCGACACCGAACGCGCCAACTTCGTGGAACGAACCGGGGTCGACAAGGTCGGCGATGTTCTCGCGCGCGGTGCGTTGGCCGCGCGCACGGCGCTTGTCGACCGCGGCGGGGCGCGCTGCGTCGGTGGTGAGCCTGCGCCGTTCGCGGTAGCGGGCCAGGTCGGCACGTTCTGCCGCGTCCGTTTTGGTGCCGCGTGACTTGCCGGTCGCGGAGACCGCCCCGGGGGTGACGGCGAAGAGGATCTGGTTCTCCTCGACGGTGTCGCCCGCTTTCACCGCGATGTCGGAAACGGTGCCGTCGCAGTCCGCGACGACCGGGTGTTCCATCTTCATCGATTCGAGAACGACGACTTCGGTGCCCTCGCGCACTTGGTCACCGGGTTGCGCATTGACGGAGACGACCGTGCCGATGAGAGGCGAGCGGAACTGACGGACGGCTTCCCCCATGGGCTCCAGTCTTGCCGATGCACGGGCGATGGTAGAAAGAAGTCGGGGGTATTCCATGCCGCGACTACGTCAAGTTCCACGAGCGCAGGCCGACCCATCGGTGCTGCCCATGTACGACCTGCTGTTCGGCGATCGCGATCCGGTGGCACAACCGGGCACCGCCACCGGTACGCCCGGCGACTGGTGGACGGTTTTTGCTCTCGTGCCCGACGTGTTCGCCCACGCGGTGCAGGGGTTCGTCCTGTATCGGAACCCGTCGCGCAGGTTGAACCCGCAACTACGCGAACTCGGCCAGACGCGTGTCGGGTGGGCCCGTGCCAGCCAGTTCGTCTACTCGCAGCACTGCAAGTCGTGCCGCGAGGTGGGCATCGAGGAAGAAAAGATCGCCGCGATTCCGCACTGGCAGACGGCATCGTGTTTTTCCGACATCGAACGCGCCGTTCTGGCCTATACCGATGCGCTTGTGTACGACGGTGGCCGTGTCGCCGATGGCGTGTTCGAGGCCCTGCGCGCCGGGTTGTCCGACGAGGAGATTCTCGAGTTCACGTACATCACGGCGATGTACGACATGCACGCGGTCATGAGCCGTGCGTTGCGGACCGAGTTCGACGACCGCGACGACCCAATCGTCGAAATTGACGGGCCCGATGGCCCACGGATGAAATTGAGGGTGCGATGAAACGAACGACCGGACTCCACCACGTTGCCTACGCCTGCCGTGACGGTGAAGAGACGCGGCACTTCTACGAGGACATCCTCGGCTTTCCGTTGTTGCACACCGAGGTCACGCGCGTGCCGGATACCGATTCATTCTTCCGGCACCTCTTTTTCGACATGGGCGACGGCTCGTGCATCGCGTTCTTCGAACTGCACAAGGTGGGCGAACAGGAAGGTTGGCGTTCCGACGTGTCGACGGGCAACGGATTGCCGGTGTGGGTGAACCACATCGCGTTCGGTGCCGACGAAGCCCGCCAGTCCAAGGCCAAGGCGGCCCTTTCCGCAGCCGGAATCGAACCGATCATGGATGTCGATCACGGTTGGTGCCACTCGCAGTACTACCTCGACCCGAACGGCATCATGGTCGAGTTCTGTCGCGACACGCCGGGGTTCACGCCCGATCCCGTGGCGGCGCGCGCCGCGTTGGTCGATCCCGTCGTCTGAGGTTTTCTTGCGGGTTTTCCCGCAGTCTTGTCAGCCGATGCCAAGATTCTTGCGGTCGAATTCCGACAAACGTCCGCGCCGTGCCCAGACGTCGATGATGTCGACTTCCTGGTCGTGGGACATGACGACGCTCGGCTTTTTCAGGCCCGCGTCGCGCCAATCGCGGATGGCGCTCATGCCGAGACGTTTCGCATATGACGCCTCGCCGTCGGTGATGCCACGGAGCAACAGCAGTGTTCCGCGTTTGGCGATGAAGATGGCCGGGCGCGTCTTGCCTTCGCGTCCGATGTCGTCGCCGCCCGGGGTGCCGTCGAACGCCAGCCACGCATCGACGACGTCGCCGGGTTCGAGGTTGTACATCGCGTCGAGGGCGAGCTCACCGAGTTTGGGCTTGCCGACCGGTGCAACGCGTTCGTGCAGCGTGTGTGCAACGAAGTCGACGAAGTGAAGCGTTCCGTCGCGCTCTTCCAGTACGACGCTGATGGTCTGGCCGGCCGAGAGTTCGTTCGCACGCGGGCTGGCGGACGTCATCGTCTCTTCACCGTTGATGGCATGCCAGGTGACCGCGGAACCATCGATCATCCCGACCGTCGCCCGAATGACCCGCCGTACGCCGGGCGGCGGCAATGAGTTCAGGTGGGTGACCTTCTTTTCCTCGCGGGGTTTGTTCGCGCGACGGATCTCGCGGACACGCTCGCGGCGCTGCTTGTCGGTGAGGCTTCTCAGTGAGCCCGGAACAACTTGCATGATGCGGAATTCGCTGCGACCAACCTCGACCTGCACGCGCAACTGATCGCACTCGTGGAGTTCCCCGAGGTTTGCAAGATCCTCGGCGTCGATGATTCCGCGCAGGTCGCCATTGTGTTCGACCCAGTGCCAGCCGTCGTCGCCCGCGGGTTCGCGTAGTTCGACGGTGATGATGCGACGTTCGTGCTTCTCGCGCGCCGGCGTGGGTCCGCTCGTCGTGCCGGGGGCAGACGGCAACGACTCGCGCAGCGCGCGAAGAGCATCTTCGTTCGACGGACGTGGAGTGCGTCCCACGCGTGCCGACTACTCGGGCAGCGGGTAGTGCACGCCCGGAATGCCGGGCAGCAACGGCGTCGCCCATTCGGGCCGCGGCAGCAGACCGGGGTACGCGCCGGGCGCCATCGGCGCGGTGTCGGCGTTCCACGCGTGGTGGATCGGCTGCAACTGGTAGTAGCCATTCGCCGCGTTGGTGCCACCGTCGACCAACAGGTCGTGGCCGGTGATGTAGCCCG
>CAYFNP010000189.1:0-3597 GCA_964344425.1 uncultured Bifidobacterium sp.
ACCGCGCGCGTGACGAGGCCGATGCGCGCGGCCTCGCGACCGTCGATGAAGTCGGCGGTGAGCAGGTACCACTTTGCCTGAGCCATGCCGCACAGCAGCGGCCAGATCGCCACTGCATGATCGCCCGCCGCGACTCCCAACCTGATGTGGCCGTCGGTGATGCGCGCATCCTCGTTGATGATGCTGATGTCGGCCATCAGTGCGACCGCGAGTCCGGCACCTACTGCGACGCCGTTGATCGCCGAGATGATCGGCGTGTCGCAGTCGATCATCGAACGCACGATTTCGCCGGCCTCACGCATCACCTTCATCGTCTGGACGTAGTTGCCGACCTGCTCTTTGATCCACTGCAGGTCACCACCCGCGCTGAACGCCTTGCCCGCGCCGGTGACGACCACCGCGCGCACGGTTGGGTCGCGGTCGACGTCGCGGAAGATGCGGGACAGCTGGTCGTGCATCGCGCCGTCGGTGGCGTTCAACTTCTCGGGGTTGTCGAGCGTGATCAGCAACACGCCGTTGTCGTGGGCCTCGAAGGCGAGGCGGTCGTAGGCGGCGTAGCGGGAGACGTCGGGTCGGGTCACGCCAACGACGCTAGGCGATTCACCCGCGAGCGAGGTCGCCGATTGTGGCGGCGATGCCGGCAGCGTCGAGTCCGAGCGTCGCAAGGATTGCGTCGGGCTTTGCGTGGGCGAGGAATCGGGTCGGCACGCCCAGATTGACCACACGTGGCCCGTGGCCTGCACGGGCCGAGATGGACTGCGCGATTGCGGCACCGATGCCGCCCTCGACGATGCCATCTTCGATCGTGACGACCACATCGGCCGCGGCGGCCGCCGAAATCATGTTCGGGTCGAGCGGCTGGCAGGAGCGTACGTCCCACACTTCGAGCGAAACACCGTCGAGCGAGTCCACGGCCTTCAGCGCGTTGCCGACCATCTTGCCGATCGCGAGCACCGCGACCTTCTTCGTTGAACCCGCGCGTGAGGTGAGAAGCCGCGCGTCGAGACCCGAACCGACGTCGTGTTCGTCGACCTGGCGCGCGGTGCCCTTGGGGTAGCGGATGACGACGGGCCCTTCGTCGGCAAGACGCAGTGCATCGCCCAGCATCTGCTGCAGTTCCTGAGCACTCGAGGGCGCGAGTACGCGCATTCCGGGAACCTTGGCGAGAAGCGTCATGTCGTAGACGCCGTGGTGGCTGGGTCCGTCGTCGCCGGTGACGCCTGCGCGGTCGAGGCAGAACACGACGGGCAGTTTGTGCAATGCGACGTCGTAGACGACCTGGTCCCACGCGCGCGACAGGAACGTGCTGTAGATCGCAACGACGGGGCGCAGACCCGCCATCGCCATTCCCGCTGCGGCAGTGACGGCGTGCTGTTCGGCGATGCCGACGTCGAAGAACCTGTCGGGGAAGCGCGATTCGAACGGCAACAGACCGGTTGGCCCCGGCATTGCGGCGGTGATGGCGACGATGCGCGGGTCGTTGTCGGCGGCCTTGATCAACGTGTCGGCGAACGCCTGGGTGTAGCCGGTGAGCACCGCCTTGGGCGGGCCGCTCTGCGGGTCGAACACGGGGGCATCGTGCAGGTGTTTTTCGTCGTCGTCCTCGGCTGGCGCATAGCCACGGCCCTTTTGCGTGACGACGTGCAACAGAACGGGACCTTCTTGCGAACGCTGTTCGGCCGAGCGCAGACCGCGCTCGATGGCCTCGATGTCGTGGCCGTCGATGGGGCCGATGTACCGAACACCGAGGGCCTCGAAGAATCCCGGCGGCTGCAGGAACTCGCGCACCGCGGCCTTGACGGCCTCGACGCTGCGTTCCGCCTGACGGCCGACCGCGGGCAGTTCGCGCAGGAACTGCTCGATGCGACGCTGGCGCTTGACGTACGTGGGGTTGAGGCGAATGTTGGTGAGTGTTGACGCCAACTTGTCGGCGATCTTGTCGGCGAGCGGCAGATCGCGCTCTTCGACATCCTCACCGGTTGCCGACGACACGGTGAGTTGCGAGATGGTGGGTGCGTAACTGCGTCCGTTGTCGTTCAGCACGATGATGACGCCGCGACCGGAGTGGCCGATGTTGTTCAGTGCCTCGTAGGCCATGCCACCGGTCATCGAGCCGTCGCCGATCACGGCAACCACGTGGCGGTGTTCGGGGGTCGTGCCTTGGTGCAGCGCGTGATCGCGCGCGACGGCCATGCCGTAGGCGTACGACAGCACGGTCGACGCGTGACTGTTCTCGATGAAGTCGTGGTCGCTTTCGGTGCGGCTGGGGTACCCGGACAACCCACCGGCCTGGCGCAGCTTGCCGAAGCCGACCGCGCGGCCCGTCACCAGTTTGTGGACGTATGCCTGATGGCCGGTGTCCCACAGAATCGCATCGGTCGGAGAGTCGAAGATGCGGTGCAGCGCGAGGGTGAGTTCGACCGCGCCGAGGTTCGAGCCAAGGTGACCGCCGGTCTCGGAAACCGCCTGCACGATGAAGTCACGAATCTCGCCGGCAAGGTCGTCGAGCTGCTCGTACGACAACCCGCGCAGGTCGCTCGGCTGGCGAAGATCAGCGAGTTTCATGGTGCTTTGACGCTACCGCCCCACCCCCTGTGCGGGGGCTATCGAGCACGTGTCCACGGGTACTGTGACGCCATGAACACTCCGAATTTTTCACTCGCCGGCAAGACCGTTCTCGTGACCGGCGGCAACAGTGGCATCGGTCTCGGTTTCGGCCGCGGCCTCGCCGCGCACGGCGCGAACGTCGTCATCTGGGGAACCAACGCCGACAAGAACGCCGCCGCGACGGCCGAACTGTCGAAGGTGCCCGGTGCGGCAAGTGTGGTGTCGCGGGTGTGTGACGTTGGTGACCAGGCCCAGGTCGTCGCCGGGTTCGCCGCAGCGGTCGCAGAATTCGGCCGCGTCGACGCGGTCTTCGTGAACGCAGGTATCGCGGGTCGCGGCATTCCGTTCCAAGACATGCCCGCCGAAGAGTGGCACCGCGTGACGCGCGTCAATCTGGACGGCGCGTTCTACACCGCACAAGAGGCCTGCAAGCACATGATGACCGCGGGTGGTGGATCGATCGTGTTCACGACGTCGGGCTCGGCGCTTTACGGCGCAGCACGCAGTCAGCACTACGGGGGCTCGAAGGCGGCGTTGTTGTCGATCTCGAAAGCGATCGCCGTCGAGTTCGCACGCCACGGCATTCGCAGCAACTGCATTCTTCCGGGCTGGATCGAAAGCGACATGACGCACCGCCAGTTGGAAAGTGACGCGTTCAAGGCGAAGGTGTTGCCGCGTGTTCCCATGCGCCGTTGGGGCGAGGCCGACGACTTCAGTGGTCTTGCGGTGTACCTGGCAAGCGATCTGTCGCGTTACCACTCGGGCGACTGCATCACGATCGACGGCGCCTACCACTCTTTCTGAAAATCAAGTGGTCAGCAGCGACCGTTCGTGTCGACGGTCGAGGCGGTTCTGGTTCCAACGGTGCAACCACGTACCGAGACCGAAGCCGACGAGAAGGAACAACTGACCACCGACACCGTCGATCCAGTAGTGGTTCGCGGTGACGACGATGCAGAACAGCGTGATCGCCGGATACAGCAACACCGC
>CAYFNP010000190.1:0-3565 GCA_964344425.1 uncultured Bifidobacterium sp.
ACGAAAGCCTCGTAGACCCAGCGCAGGTCGGTGAGGGTGAACTCGTCGTGGCAGAACCGAAGTGCGATCGGTGTGTCCTCGAGTTGCTGACGGGCGGTGCGACGGGCGTCGCGGATGATGACGCGGTGGTCGAATTCGAGAATCGGCCTGTCGCGCAACGTGCGGTAGGCCATGAATTCGGCGCCGTCGGAGTGTTCGAGTGGTCCCAGCTCGTCGGGTGCGGGCACGAGAACGGTGTAAGCGACCGAGATGGCCCGCCAACGCGAGTCTCGGTCGGGCTTGCCGTACGCACCGACCTGGATGAGATCGGACTTGGTGACCGACAGGCCGGTCTCGCGCTTGACGATACGCAAGGCCGTGTCGGGTAGGTCCTCGCCGTCGGCAACAAGGCCACCGGGCAGCGCCCACTTGCCGGGGGCGGCGTCGGGCCGGTGCATGACGAGAGCCTGCAAGCGGTGCTTGGGTTCGAGACCCTTTTCCCGGCTGACGGTCAGGACGACGGTGTCGACGTAGACGAAGAAGTCGTGCTGGATGGCTCGGTCGCGGGGCATTCACAAATCCTGCCAGTTTTCGGCGAATTTTGGGTGGATTCAGCCAAAATCCCCCGAAAACTACGAATGTTATACTTGCACTTCTACCTAAATGTCACACCCCCTCGTCATGATGGGGCTCGTAATTCCAATCGGCCGCAAGGCCCCGTTCGCACGGAGGTGCAATGACCACACAGCCCGACTTTCTCGATTCCCGCAGCATCACCCCCGACGTCACCAACAGGGCCATGGGTGCCCTCGTTGGTCAGGCTGTCGGCGACGCCCTCGGAGCGTTCGCCGAGTTCGGCCCCGCAGGACAGTTCGGCAAGCGGTTCCCCTCTCCCGTGTTGACGGGGACGGGCGAGATGGTCGGTGGCGGTGCCTTTGGATGGGCGCCGGGTGAATTCACCGACGACACCCAGATGGCCCTGGCTCTCGGCGAATCGATCGTCGCGTTCAACGGCAACTTCGACCCCGGACACACCTTCGACCGTTTCGTGGCGTGGGCGCAGGATGCCCGCGACATCGGCTCGACCACGTCGGCCGCCCTTCATTCCGGGTGTCCGTGGTACGAGGCCGCAGAGGCGGGTCATGCGGCGAACGGCCGGAGCGGTGGCAACGGCGGCGTGATGCGCGTCGTACCGGTGGGCATCGCCGGCGTGCGCTGGGGCACCCTCGACACGATGTTGGCCGCATTCGACCAGGCGCGCCTGACGCACTTCGACCCCAGCGTCGGTGTCGGCGCGATGCTCGTGGCGGAACTCGTGCGCACGGCGATCATCTCGGGCCGGTTCGAGACGTACCCGCACATTCGGGTGAAGTCGTGCAGCGTGTTCCCGAACGTTCCGCAGGAAGAGACCGACCGGTACGCGGAGCTTTTGTTGCCGTCGTGGTCGCCGTTCGATCACGACGGGGCATCGAACGGCGCGGCAACGACGTGCGTGGCACAGGCCGTGTGGGCCGTGCGTACGACTTCGACGTTCGCCGATGCAGTGATCGCAGCGATCGAGCTGGGTGGCGACACCGACACGGTTGCAGCAGTCACCGGAGCGATCGCCGGCGCGGTCTACGGCCTGCAGGGAATCCCGGTGCGCTGGGTGTCGGCCGTGAACGGCTCACTGCGCCGGCCCGACGGCTCGATCGCGACCTACAACGCGGTCGGTCTTCAGGATTTGGCGCGCGAACTGATCGGCCTGTCCCCCGCCACCCGCACCGAACCCGAGCGGTCGTACGGACCCCGCGTGGTCACGACGGCGAAGTCGGGGGCGCGCGTGCTTGCAGCGAACCTCGAAGGTGCGCGTCTCACCCCGTCGTCAACGGCGGTGGTGTCGATGTGCATCGTCGACGACCGGTTCACAGATCGTCCGCAGCGCCGCGAGGTGTACATGCGCGACGAGGAGGGCCCGATCCAGAACCCGAACCTCGCGTTCGCGGTGCGCGAGGCCGTCGATGCGATCGATGCGTTCACCGCAGCGGGCCACGACGTGGTCGTGCACTGCCACGGTGGTCGTTCGCGCACGGGCCTCGTGTTGAAGGCGTGGTACATGCGCCACTTCGACGTCACGCACCGGGAATCGCACGCGTGGTTGCACTCGTGCTGGCCGCTGTACCAGACGTACAACCGCACGTTCTGGGATTTTCTCGAAAACGAATGGACCGACGAGGTGCTCGGCGGTGCCGGAAAGGCTGGCAAGTGAAGCAGGTACCCGAGGAACTGTTGGAGAAAGCCGCCGAAGTTCTGCGCCGCTTCGGCCGGATTCTGAACGACGGCGACGGCACCGCGGCGTCGAAGTTCCTGTTCGTCATGCACAACGACGACGTGCAGATGCGGATCCACCTGTACCAGCGCTTCAACGACAGCGTCGTGATGCGGATCGAAGCGCTCGCAGGTGCTGGTGCACCGAGCCTGCGGATGTGCAGCGACTTGCGCGACCTCACCGAGTGGATGCCGTTCTGCTCGGTCCGGTTCGAGGAAGTGCGCTCGGGCCACGTTCGCGCGTGGCTGACCCACTCGGTGCTCTTCGAGGGAACGCGTTCGGCGGGTCAGGTCGAGCAAACGATCGGAAGCATCTCGCACATCTGGGGCAAGGCCGCGGAGATCGTTGCGGAATCGCTGAAGCCACCCGCGCCTCCGGCCCCTGCCGCACCCCAGGAAGGCCAGGACAACGAAGACGAAGAAGATCCGATTTGCATCATCGACGATGCGGACGACGACGAAGACGACGAGGAGGACGACATGACATCGATGAGTTTGAGTGCGGCCCGCCGACCGGTGGCGATTCCCGCGGGGTCGAAAACCACCGCCGACGTTCTGGCCGAAGTGGACACGCTGGTCGGTCTCGACCCGGTGAAACACGTGATGCGTGGCCTTGTCGCGCGCCAGCGTCTCGAGGCGTTGCGCAAGGGTGCGGGCCTGAAGGCCGTGCTGCCGTCGCCGCACCTCGTGTTCACGGGCAACCCAGGCACGGGCAAGACGACCGTCGCGCGGCTCATCGGCCAGCTGTACAAGTCGCTCGGTCTTCTGCCGAGCGGCCACCTGATCGAGGCGAACCGCTCGACATTGGTCGGTGGCTACGTCGGCCAGACGGCGTTGAAGACCCGTCAGGTCTGCGAACAGGCCAAGGGCGGCGTGTTGTTCATCGACGAGGCATATTCACTCGCAGGCGACCACGCGAACGACTACGGCCACGAGGCGATCCAGGAACTGCTCACGTTCATGGAGAACAACCGCGGCAAGATCGCGATCGTCGTCGCGGGCTACCCCGAGGAGATGGCGAGGTTCATGAACATGAACCCGGGGCTGAAGAGCCGCTTCGACGTGACGATCGACTTCCCCGACTATTCGACCGACGAACTCGTCGAGATCTTCAACGTCATCGCCCGCGAGAACGACTACGACGCGGCCCGCATCCAGTCCGCGGTGCGTTACCTCGTCGACGCCATGGCGCGCGGGCGTGGTTTCGGCAACGGCCGCGAGGTGCGCAAGTTGTTCGGCGAGATTCTCGACGTGCACGCGATGCGCATCGGTCGCCTGG
>CAYFNP010000191.1:0-3537 GCA_964344425.1 uncultured Bifidobacterium sp.
TGCTCTGACACCCAGAACCCCAGCAACTGCCCGTCGAAATCTTTAGTGCTAAAAGGCTTGACTTCGGGCGGAACCTCATTTAGTATTAAATGCAGCGGTTGGGGCGACCCCTCCCTGCCCCACCGCCACCCTCGCTAGTGCAACACAGGAAACGACCAGAAGGAACAGGGATGAGCCTCCTCCTCACCGCAGGATCGAAGACGTTGAGCACGACCGAAGTCGTCGAATCGGCCAGCCACTGGACCGACTTCGCGATGTGCAAGGGGCGCACGGCCTTGTTCTTCCCCCCGAAGGCCGAGCGTCCCCAAGCACGCGAGCGTCGCGAGGCACGTGCGCGCCAGCTGTGCGCGCAGTGCCCCGTGATCGCTCCCTGCAAGGAGTTCGCCCGTCAGAACCACGAGTACGGCTTTTGGGCCGGCGAGAGCGAGGAAGACCGCCACTTGGCCGGCTTCACCGTCGCTGCGCCGATCGGCATCCGGGCACGGATGCCGCGCAGTGCGTAGCCGATGCCTCGCTTCGCGTAGCACTGGGCAACAATTGTCGGCATGACGCCCGACGAACTCGTACGTACCTTCATCAAGCACATCGAGGCAAAGAACCTCGACGCCGCGTGCGCACTCATGACCGACGATTGCGAGTACGACAACGTGCCGATGTCGAAGGTGTTCGGCACCGAGGCGGTCAAGCAGGTGCTCGGGCCGTTCGTGGCCGGCTGCGGCGAGATCGATTGGGTGATCGTCCGGCAATCGGCATCGGGAAACCTGGACTCCGGAGTCGTGCTGAACGAACGCGTCGACCGGTTCATGATGAACGGACGATGGGTCGAACTTCCGCTTGCGGGCGTGTTCGAGGTGAAGAACGGAAAGATCGCACTGTGGCGCGATTACTTCGACCTCGGTACGTTCCAAAAGGCGATGGCGGGCTGAGCCCGACCGCATCACACCGCTCACCTACCGTGGATCTCATGCGACGACTACGACACCGCGACGACGCGCAGTCGCTCGACAAAGTTGAATTTCTCGTCGTCGACGTAGAAACCACCGGGCTCTCCACGACCGACGATCTCATCCTCCAGGTTGGTGCCGTCGTCGCCGATTCCAGCGGTCGCATACGACAACGGTTCTCGTCGTACGTTCGCCCGGCCGACGGCGCGTTTCCGTGGGGAACCGACCAGCCGCCTGCCCACCACATCCACGGCATCACCAACGACGACCTGCGCACCGGGATGCCCACACGGCGTGCGTTGCGCCGGCTGCGGCGCCTCGCGCGTCGGCGGATTCTCGTCGCCCACAACGCGAAGTTCGACTACGGATTTCTCGCTTCGGAATCACAACGACATTTCGTTGCATTGCAGATCGACTCCCCCGTCTGCACGCTCGAACTCTCGAGAAAACTCGACCCCAAACGGGCCGAGTCACACAAGCTGGTGACGCTGTGCGAGCGTTACGGAATCTCGCTCGACGATGCACACGACGCACTGTGTGATGCCACGGCCACCGCACAACTGCTACCGATCCTCATCAAGAACCACGGCGCACGGACACTCGGAGACCTGCGAAGAATCGTCGGCGGGCCAACCGCCGCGTGATGCCTCAGGCGTAGCGCGACAGAATTTTTTCGGCGGTTCGCGCGGCGAGGTCGGCGTGACGGGTTGACCCGACGACCGAGGCATCGGCGCCCGCGCGCACGAGAAGACGACCCAGCCACTCGGGAGAACTGACCTGCAGGGTGACTTCCAGATCCCCGTTCGCAAGTTTCTTCACCCCGCGATTGGGGTAACGCTCGACGACCCATTGCGCGGCGGGACGCAGGCGAACCGTCACCTCTTCGGTGTCGGAGGACCAGTTGAACCCGGGCTCGTCGGGCAGTTCGGGCAACGACTTGGCCTCGACGGTGCGTCCGGTCCGCTTCATCGAGGTGATGCGGTCGACGCGAAAGACGCGCAACCCACCCGACTTCGAGTCGAGGGCGTCGACGTACCAATGGTCGGCCTCGGTCCACAGCCGCATCGGCACGATGTCACGCCGCGAGCGCAGCCGCACCTGCGGTTTGAAGTACTTGATCGTCACCACTTCACGGGCAAGCGCGCAGTCGGTCAGTTCGCCGACTTTCGGGTCGGATGGTTGCTGAACGACGACCGAGTCATCGTCGGTGAGGTTCGGAAGTTTGGCCAACGCAGATGCAAGCGCGCTTGAAGTCGCCCCGCCGGTCACGGCCAATGCCGCCTCGCCGATTGCCTTCAGCGTGAAGGCTTCTTCGACCGTCAGACGCAACGGGCGCGTGAACAACTGCGTCATGCCGACGTACACCTCGTCTTCGTCGACGATGACATCGATCAATTCCGCGGGCGAGTAGGGCGGTGTGCCGCACAGTGACGCAAGAGTCAGGTCGGCAATCAACGTCTCGCGGTCGACGCCGAAGGTGGCGGCCATGTCGTCGATGTTCGCCCGCCCGCGCTCGAAGAGCCACGGCAACATCACGAGAAGACCCGCGAGGCGCTCTGACGACTTGCGCTTTTTCATTTCGCACCCGCCAGTTGCCGCAGCCAGCCGACGATGTCGGCACGGACGTCGTCGGGAGACAGCACCTCGGCCCCTGCGACGAGGCCGAGCACCCACGACCGGAAAGCCGAGCGGTTCCCGCACGGGACCTCGACCACGATCGAACCATCACGGCGCTTGTCGACGACACAGGCGTCGCCGAACTCGCGCAGCACACTCGACGCGAGGTCGGCGTCGATGAGGACGCGCGCGGTCTCGGGCGCACCGGCCTCGGCCAGCATCTGCGCATCGGTGGCAACCGCGGCCTCGATGTCGAAACCCGCCGGGCGTTCGAACGCGTCGTTTGTGACTTCGACATCGCCGACGACGCGGTCGACCCGGAAACTGCGCTTCGCATCACGGTCGAGGTCGTGGCCGACCACGTACCAGTAGCCCCCGCGGCTGAGAAGGCCGTACGGGTTCAAGGAACGTTTCTGACCACCCGCGTAGGTGAACGTCACGCGCACCGACCGCGCTGCTGCGTCGGCAAATTTCGGCAGCAGTTCGCTGTTGGCCGGAAGGTTGACCTGCGCGACCACGGGTGAGTCGGCGTCGTCGACACCGAGCTTCAGGCGCGCCCGCTCGGCCCAGGCCGAGTCGACGTGCACGGCGGCAAGTGCCACCTGAAGTGCCCGACGTTCGTCATCGGTGAAGTTGATCCGCGCGAGTTCCATCTGGCGGCGGTCGATGCGATAGGCCATCTTCCCTGCATCGTCGCCACCGAGCGTCTTTGTTTCGATGGGGATGCCGAGTTCGCGGAGGATCTTCTTGTCCCGCTCGAAGAGCGAGCGGTCGTGGTACATCCCCGTTGCCGAATCGATCTCGTCGAGCGTGCAGTATCGCGACGAGTCGGACAACAGT
Source organism: uncultured Bifidobacterium sp. (assembly GCA_964344425.1). Lineage (GTDB taxonomy): Bacteria > Actinomycetota > Acidimicrobiia > Acidimicrobiales > Ilumatobacteraceae > F1-20-MAGs119. The sequence continues at coordinate 3,402 of CAYFNP010000191.1, forward strand.
GCAAGAACGTTGATCAGTCGTTCGACCTGGTTCATTCTCGTGCCGCCGTTTCCCCCACCGGCATTCCCTCACTTTGCTGTCGACTTGGCCTGTTCGATTGTCTCGCGGACGACCGCAACGACCTGGTCGGCCGTGG
>CAYFNP010000192.1:0-3507 GCA_964344425.1 uncultured Bifidobacterium sp.
CTGAAGGTGTCGCAGGGTCGCATCACCGTCGGGCCCACCCGACTCGAAACCAATCTCGGTGTCGAACTGTGCGTCTCGCGCAGCGTGCGCGACACGGCCGCAATGCTCGATGCGGTACACGGCCCGGGCACCGGTGACCTTGTCATCGCTCCGCCGCCGCAGCGGCCGTACGTCGACGAAGTCGGGGCGAACCCGGGTCGCCTGCGCATCGGTTTTGCCAACACGAAGTTCAACGGCGATGCAATCCACGCGGACTGCGTCGCGGCGGTCGAGTCCACCGCCCGCCTACTGGAATCACTCGGTCACAATGTCGAAGCCGCTTTTCCGCAAGCGCTGTCCGACCCGAAGGCCGCGGCACGTTTCTCCGCGCTGTGGTCGACCAACATGGCAACGACCCGCGACGGTCTTGCCACCCTGCTCGGCCGCGAGGTCACCGTCGACGACGTTGAATTGATGAACTGGGCGATGGCCGAGTACGCGAAGAATCTTTCGGCGCTCGACTACGCGAACGCGATCAACGCCGCCGGAGCGTTCCGACGGAACGTCGCGAAGTGGTGGACCGAGGGCTGGGACATTCTCCTCACCCCGACACTCGCGTCGCCGCCCCTTGCCGTCGGCTCGTCACGCAACGACCCCGCCGACCCGGGCTACACCGGACGCATTGCGGTCGACTGGATTCCGTTCACGCCGCATTTCAACACCACCGGCCAACCCGCAATCAGCGTTCCGATCCACTGGAACGAAGCGGGAATCCCGATCGGCATCCAACTCGTTGCCGCCTACGGACGCGAGGACCTGCTCATCAGACTCGCTGCGCAACTGGAAGCCGCATCACCCTGGGCTCACCGCCACCCCAACATTTAACGCGCCGTCCAAGTTGCTGACCGGCTGTCCGGCGCTCAGCGCGCCGTCCAGCCACCATCGACGAGAAGGGATTGGCCCGTCATGAACGTTGATGCATCGCTGGCAAGGAACAACAGTGCGCCGTCGAGTTCGTCGGCATGGCCCATGCGCGGAATCGGCGAATTGAGATTGATGTAGCGCTGGCTGCCCTCGTCGGACTCCATGCCGGCGGTCATCTCCGTCTCGAACCATCCGGGACACAGCGCATTCACCCGCACGCCCTTGCGGGCGAACTGCAGCGCGAGCTCGCGCGTCATGTTGATCACCGCACCCTTACTGGCGGCGTAGTTGGCCTGCTTGACCGGGCTCGCTCCGACGACGCCAAGCATCGACGCCACGTTGACGATGACTCCCGATTTGCGCGCAACCATTCCTTCGCTGGCAAGTTTGATGAGGTGCCACGCCGAGACCGTGTTCACCTGCAACACGTATTCAAAGGTGTCGAGGGATTCGACTTCGATGCCACCCGTGCGTGTGATTCCGGCGTTGTTGACCAGAACGTCGATGCGACCGAACCGATCTTCGGCCCGGCGGATCAGGTTTTCGCGGTCCGCGGCCACCGCAACGTCGGTGGGCACGGCGAGCGACCCCGGCAACTCGGCCGCAAGAGCCTCGAGACGATCCGCGCGCCGCGCGGCGATCACGACTTTGGCGCCTACCGCATGGAGCACTCGTGCAAACCGAACACCGAGGCCCGAGGATGCGCCGGTGACGACGACGACCCGGTCGTCGAGACGAAAACGCGAGAGGGGGTCGAGCTCGTTTGGCGTGCTGGCTACCATGCCTCCACGATGCCAGATCAAGCCACCGACACCACCAACCGTCCTCTCATCGTCCTCGTTCACGGCGCGTGGCACGGGGCGTGGTGCTGGGCCGCACTACAGAACGCGCTCGACGAAATGGGGGCCGCGTCGATCGCCATCGACCTCCCCGGCCATGGTGCCTCGAATCTTCCCTTCGGTGATCTGCACGCCGACGCGCAACACGTCGTCGACGTCGTCTCGCGGCTCGGCCAAAGCGTTGTTCTGGTCGGCCACTCGTACGGCGGCGCAGTCATCACCGAAGCGTCGCACCGCCTGCAGTCGTCGAACGTCGACGTTCGACACCTCGTCTATCTCGCTGCGTTCTGCCCCGACACCGGTGAGAGCGTGATGGATCTCGCCCGTCACCCGTCGGGCGGCCCGGTCGACCTTGGCGACGCGATGGTGATGATCGACGGCGGACTTTCCGTACTCGAACCCACGAAGGCCGCGCCGGCTCTCTACGGCGACTGCCCCGATGCGCCGGTGCGCGCCGCAATCGCTCGCCTGTGCCCGCAACCGATGGCAACCGTGTTGCAACCGACGACCGGCGCGGGTTGGAAAACGATCGACAGCACCTACGTTGTCTGCACCCGTGACCGCTCGGTTCACCCGGGTCACCAGGAGTACATGGCACAGCGCTGCCGACGGGTGATCCGTCTCGACACCGACCACTCGCCGTTTCTCTCGAAGACAGCCGAAACAGCGGAGATCCTGGTCGGGGTCGCACGGTGAAGATTCGCGTCGGATTCGGACTCGGTGTCCGCACGCGACTGAACGACACCGGCTTCCTCGACGTCGTCGACGCACTGGAAGACCTTCGCTACGACAGTTTGTGGGTCAGCGAACGAATCGGATCCGAGTGCCCCGACCCCGTCGTTGCCATGAGCTTCGCCGCGGCGCGCACGAAGAAGTTGAAGTTCGGCATGAGCGTGATGGTGCTTCCCGGACGCAACCCCGTGCTGCTCGCCAAACAAATGGCGACGCTCGACCGAATGTCGAACGGACGTCTGTTGCCGGCGTTCGGTCTGGGCGTCGCCGACGCGGCCGAACAACAGGCATTCAACGTCGAACGCACCCAGCGGGCGAAGATCTTCGACGAGGCGCTCACCGTGATGCGCAAGTGCTGGACGGAAGAATCGGTCGACTTCGACGGTGCCCACTTCCATCTGCAGGGACTTCGCGTCGAACCCAAACCCGTGCAGAATCCACCCGACGTGTGGCTGGGCGGCATTGCACCGAGCGAACTGAAACGCGTCGCGCGCATGAGCGACGGCTGGTTGCCGAGTTTCGTGATGCCCGACGACGCCGCCGCGGGCTGGGCAACGATCAACCAACACGCCGCTGAACTTGGCCGCGAGATCGAGGACGAGCACTTCGGTGTTCTCATTCCCTATCGGTTCGGCGATCTGCCGCCCGCGCTCGTTGCCGGCCTCGCGGCACGCCGGCCCGACCTTGCCGACCCGACGATCCTCATTCCGAACGGCTGGGATGCACTCGTCGAGCACATAAAGAATTTCATCGCCGTCGGTGCGAGCAAGTTCGTCGTTCTGCCGTTGGTGGAACCCGCGACTCCCGATGCTTGGATTAGCCATCTTGAAGAGGCGTCCCGCATCCTTCTGCCGATGCAGAACTGACCGCACTGCACGCGGCAAAGCATTGGTCGTTGCCGTTTCTTTGCTGCTCGCAGCAACGCCCGTCGCCGCTTCGGCGAAGTCGAACCCGGCCCGCAAGACCGAAAAACCGCGCGTGTTGATCGTCGGTGACTCGGTGTTCTCGATGCTCTTGGTCGCCGACGAGGCCC
>CAYFNP010000193.1:0-3502 GCA_964344425.1 uncultured Bifidobacterium sp.
CGCGCCGACTCAGGCGCTGCGGCTGATGAAGTCATTGACGATCGCCGCGAGCTCTTCGCCCTTGTCTTCCTGGATGAAGTGACCACCGCCGACGATCGTCGTGTGCGGTTGGCCGGCGGTACCCGGTACGAGTTTCTGGAAATTGCGGTCGCCACCGGCGGTGATCGGATCGCTGTCGCCGAACGCGGTGAGGAACGGCTTGTTCCACTTCGTCAGAACTTCCCACGCGCGGCGGTTCGGTTCCGCCGACGGGTCATCGGGGCTGGCGGGAACGAGAGTCGGGAAGATGCGCGCACCGGCCTTGTACGAGTTGTCGGGGTACGGAGCGTCGTACGCAGCGACGTTGTGGTCGCCGATCGGTCGTGATGCGCAGCCGCCCTGGATGATGTTGCCGACGTTGAAGTCGGGTGTGGTCTGGCTGTATTCGCGCCATGCAAGAAATGCCTTGCCCGGATCGCGGTCACCCGTCGGCAGGAACGTGTTCGCCGTGGCGATGCGCGCGAATCGTTCGGGGAACGCGGTGGCGAGGCGCAGACCAATGAGGCCGCCCCAGTCCTGGCAGACGAGCGTGAGGTTGGTGAGGTCGTTCTTCACCAGCCACTCCGACATCCATGCGACGTGGCGTTCGTAGGTGTAGTCGGCCATTGCCGCGGGCTTGTCGCTGCGGCCGAAGCCGACGAGATCGGGTGCGATCACGCGGTGACCCGCGGCGACGAACACCGGGATCATCTTGCGGTACAGATACGCCCACGACGGTTCGCCGTGCATGCAGAGCACGACCTCGCGCGCATCGCGCGGTCCCTCGTCGACGTGGTGAACGCGCAACGTTCCACCGTCGCCGGATGCGACGTCGGTGTAGTGCGGGGCATAGGGCCATTCGGCGAGGCCCGCGAAACGGCTGTCAGGTGTGCGGAGGATCTCCATGGCGTCAACCTAATGTTCTTGCACTCATGGTGCAAATATCCTGTCGGGTCGTATCGAAGCCGAATTGAACTCGGGGGTTGCGCCAGAGCCCAGAGACTGCAAGACTGCAGACGTGACCTACGCAGCGCGCTTCTCGACCGAGGTAGTAATCGTCTCGTAGGCGCGCGTCCCATATCACGTCCGCCCGGCTCCCGACAGGGGGCCTTTTTTGTTGCCCGAATTCCGATAGTGCCCAAGTTTTCGGCGATTTTTCGCCCGAAAGCATCAAAAACCAACTCTCAGCCAATTGACTTAACCGAATTCCGAGGAGGAACCCATGAAGATCACCGGCGCCGAGGCCCTCATCAAGGCCTTGGAAATGGAAAAAGTCGACGTCATGTTCGGCTACCCGGGTGGCTGCATCCTGCCCGCCTACGACCCGCTGCTGCAGTCGCCCATCCGCCACATCCTCGTGCGCCACGAACAGGGCGCGGGTCACATGGCCGAGGGTTACGCCCACGTGACCGGTCGTCCGGGTGTCGCCATGGTGACCAGCGGTCCGGCGGCCACCAACCTCGTCACGCCGCTGTGCGACGCCTACATGGACTCGATCCCGATGGTTGCCATCACGGGTCAGGTGTCGACCACCGCAATCGGCACCGATGCATTCCAGGAATGCGACACCGTCGGCATCACCCGCAGCATCACGAAGCACAACGAGCTCGTCATGTCGCCTGCCGACATTCCGTTGGCGGTTCGACAGGCGTTCCACATCGCAACGACGGGTCGCCCCGGTCCGGTTCTCCTCGACCTTCCGAAGGACGTGTTGCAGAACACGATGACGTGGCACTGGCCGACCGACGACGAAGTCGCCGACAGCCTGCCCGGCTACAAGCCGAACACCAAGGGTCATCCGCGCATGATCAAAGAGGCGGCCAAGTTGATGCTCGCTGCCGAGCGTCCGGTGTTGTACCTCGGTGGTGGTGTTCTGAAGGCGCGCGCCGCCGAGTACGTCAAGCAGATCGCCGAGATGTTGAACATTCCGGTCGTCACCACGTTGATGGCGCGCGGCGCTTTCCCCGACAGCCACCCGCTGAACCTGGGCATGCCAGGAATGCACGGCACCGCAGCAGCGGTCACCGCGATGCAGAAGAGCGATCTTCTAATTGCTCTCGGCGCGCGCTTCGACGACCGCGTCACCGGCAAGGTCGCGACGTTCGCACCCGAAGCGAAGATCATTCACGTCGACATCGACCCCGCCGAACAGGGCAAGGTGCGCAAGCCCGACGTTCCGATCGTCGGCGATTGTCGTCAGGTCACCAAGGAACTGGTCAAGGCTCTGCGCGAAATGCTCGACGGTGGAGAAAAGCAGGCCGACATCGGCGCGTGGCGCAGCCGCGTGTCGGGTTGGCGCGAACAATTCCCGCTGACCTACGACCAGTCCGAACCCGGCGAGGCGTTGAAGCCGCAGTACTGCCTCGAGATGCTGCGCGACAACGCACCCGAGGACACCATCCTCGTCGCGGGCGTTGGCCAGCACCAGATGTGGTCCAGTCAGTACTGGCGATTCGAAAAGCCGTACACGTGGGTCAACTCCGGCGGCCTCGGCACGATGGGTTTCTCGGTCCCGGCTGCCATCGGCGCAAAGGTCGGTTGCCCCGACAAGACCGTGTGGGCGATCGACGGCGACGGTTGTTTCCAGATGACCGCGCAGGAACTCATCACCGCGTCACTCAGCAAGGTTCCGATCAAGGTCGGCATCCTGAACAACTCGTACCTCGGCATGGTGCGTCAGTGGCAGGAGATGTTCTACGGCGAGCGCTACAGCGAGGTCGACCTCGGTGGTGGCGTGCCCGACTTCGTGAAGTGGGCCGAGGCCATGGGTTGCGTCGGCATCCGCGTCGAGTCGCCCGAGGAAGTCGAGCCGGCCATCCAAAAGGCGAACGGCATCAACGATCGACCCGTCGTCGTCGACTTCCGCGTCGCCGAAATGGAAAAGGTGTTCCCCATGGTGCCGGCCGGTGCCAGCAACGACGACATCATGTTGCCGCCGTCGCAGACCGCAAAGAGGGAGTTCCTCCGATGAGCAAGCCCCGTCACCACATCCTTTCGGTCCTCGTCCAGAACAAGTCGGGTGTACTCGCCCGTGTTTCGGGTCTGTTCGCGCGCCGCGGTTACAACATCTTCTCGTTGGCCGTTGCGCCGACCGAAGACCCCGACTTCAGCCGCATCACCATCGTCGTCGACGTCGAAGAGACGCCGCTCGAACAGATCGTGAAGCAGCTGTTCAAACTCATCGAGGTCGTGCGCATCTCCGAACTCGACCCGACTCGTTCCGTCGAGCGCGAGCTTCTCATCGCCACGGTTCGTGCCGGTGCCGAAGTGCGCGGTCAGTTGGTGGAACTCGCCAACATTTTCGACGCAAAGGTCGTCGCCGTCGGCGTCGATGCACTCACACTTTCTCTCGAAGGCGCTCCCGACAAACTGGACGACTTCGAAGAGCTCATGCGCGGTTACGGCATCGTTGAACTTCAACGAACCGGTCGTATCGCGCTTCCCAAACTCGATCGCGAAGCACGCGTGCGTGCAGTGAAAGGAA
>CAYFNP010000194.1:0-3500 GCA_964344425.1 uncultured Bifidobacterium sp.
CGCGGGTCGACAGCCGGGTGCGACGTGTCGTCGACCATGACACGAACAAAGAGGGCGCCAAACGCTTCCTCCTGCGTTTTGTCATCGACGACAACAGCTGATCGCGGCCAAACGAAGCCGGGAATTCAACTGGCGGAACGGGAGGGATTCGAACCCCCGGGCCTTTTGGGCCTTCCGCTTTCAAGGCGGATGCATTTGTCCACTCTGCCACCGTTCCGTCCGCGAGGTTATCGCCCGCGTGGGGCGGCGGGATTCGTCAGCGTGTGATGCGGCTGCGCAGGTGGGTCACCCAATCGTCAGCGTCGCGCCAGCGGCTGTCGGCGTGTTCGCGGGCGTTGTGCGCTTGCTGACCGGCAGCGGGGAACGAACCGAAGAACTTCACACCGCCCTGCTTTGCATGCAGTTCACGCAACGCATCGGCCATCAACTCGTCGGCAACGTGGCCGTCGGCGTAAATGATGAAGCAGTAGTCGCCAAGTCCCGAGTTCTTCGTCGGTCGTGACTGCAGGTTGTCGATGTTGATGCGGCGCGCGGCGAACTCTTGCAGGATCGAAATCAGGCTGCCCGGTTCGTCGGCGCGCTGGAAGACAACGATCGCGGTGCGGTCGTGACCGGTCGGGGCGGGAACGGTGTCCTTGCCGACCAGAACGAAGCGCGTCTGGTTGTTGTCGTGGTCGGCGATGTCGCGCGCAATGACATCGAGTCCGTACATCGCGGCGGCCGATTCGGGGGCAATCGCAGCGACGCCCTTCAATTTGTCCTCGCCAATGCGGCGCGCAGCTTCGGCCGTGCTGGTGACGGCGCGGATCTCGGCAGCCGGCAGTTCCTTGCGCAGGAATGCGTGACACTGCGCCGTTGCCACCGGCATCGAATGCACTTCCTTGACATCAGCGATCTTCGTGCCGGGCAACGCCAGAAGAAAATGTCGGATATCGAGAACCACTTCGCGCTGGATGTACAGCTCGTGTTCGAATACAAGCGCGTCCTGCGTCAGGTTGACGGTTCCCTCGATCGAGTTCTCGATCGGCACGAAACCCAGGTCGACTTCGCCCGATTCGACGGCATCGAGAACGTCGGGGACCGTGCGGAACGGCACCAGTTCGCCCGCAGCCAGATCGTGCTGCGTACGCGCAGCCTGATCGGTGAACGTGCCGAACGGGCCGAGAAAGCCGATGCGACGGGGTGCCTGCGAACTCACGATGGGCAGGTTAGGCGAGGAGATGCCAACATTGGGGCGTGTTTAGCGAAACCCTGCGCCGCTTGCTCGACGACGTTCAGTCCGGTGCCGTGTCGCCCGACGCTGCGGTCGCCGAACTGCGCAGGCTTCCCTTCACCCAAGTGGGTGACGCGTTGGTCGACCATCACCGCGCCTTGCGCACGGGAACGCCCGAGGCCATCTACGGCCCGGGCAAGTCGCCCGAACAATGTGCGTTGATCGTCGGCGAGATGTTGGCCAATGGCGAGGGCCCCGTGTTGCTGACCCGCGTCGACGACGCCCAGGCCAAGGCAGCACTCGCCGCGCATCCGGGATCGGTTCGCGCATCGAACACCTATGCATGGCGTTTGCCCGCCGCGGATGAAGCACGCGCACACCGCGTGCTCGTTGTCAGCGCCGGCACCGCCGACGTTCCTGTGGTCGACGAGGCCGTCCTCACCTTGCGCGCATACGGCTACGCGCCCGAACGCATCGTCGACGTCGGCGTGGCGGGTATCCATCGTCTGCTCGACCGCGTCGAGACAATTCAGGCGGCCGACGCCATCGTCGTTGCCGCAGGAATGGAAGGTGCACTCGCCAGCGTGATCGGCGGACTCAGCGGAGCACCCATCGTCGCGGTTCCCACCAGCGTCGGTTACGGGGCCTCGCTGCAGGGTGTCACCGCACTTCTCGCGATGCATGCATCGTGTGCAGCCGGTGTCACCGTGGTCGGCATCGACAATGGCTTCGGTGCAGCGGCAGCCGTGGCGCGCATCCTCGGACGTCGTTCGTGAACCACGACACGGTTTGGATCAACTGTCAGGCGGGCATCGCCGGTGACATGTTGCTCGGTGCGCTGGTCGATGCCGGTGCCGACATCGCCGCCGTTGCGGCGATTCTGCAGGGGCTCGGTCTTCCCGACTGGGCGTTGACAACCGATCGTGTCGACCGCGCGGGTATTGCCGCCACCCACGCAATCGTCGTCGTTCATCATCACGACTCCGAAGGTCACGACGGTCACCATCATCGCCGCCACCGCGACATCGTCGACATGCTGAACGCTGCCGAAATCCCGCCCCGCGTTCGCGAACGTTCACTCGCGGTCTTCCGCACCCTGGCCGAAGCCGAAGCGCGTGTGCACGGCACCACACCGGACGACGTCGAATTCCACGAGGTCGGCAGCGTCGATGCGATCATCGACATCGTCGGCACGTGCGCAGCGCTCGAGGTGCTGGGGGTGCAGCACATCGCGGCCTCCCCCGTTGCAACGTCACACGGCACGGTGCGGTCGGCCCACGGCAAGATTCCCAGCCCCGGACCGGCGGTTGCCCTGATGCTGGCGTCGCGCAACGTTCCGGTGAAAGGCATCGACGTCGACCACGAGGTGTCGACTCCGACCGGTGTCGCTCTCGTCGTCACCCTTGCATCGTCCTTCGGGCCTGCTCCCACCATGTTGGTCAACGCGGTCGGTCACGGCGCGGGAACGAAGAACCCTGCCGATCGTGCGAACGTTGCGCAGGTGTTGTTGGGTTCTGCCGCGACGGAACACGGCGAAGACGTCGACACGTTGATTGTTCTCGAAACCAACACCGATGACGTGACGCCCGAGGTGCTCGCCTACACGGTGGCGGCACTGATGGCCGCCGGCGCGAACGACGCGTGGGTCACGCCGATTCTGATGAAGAAGGAACGCCACGGCCACTGCTTGCAGGTCCTCTGCGCACCCGAAGCGGCCGCCTCGATGCGCGACATCATCGCCCGGGAAACGGGCACCCTCGGAATCCGCGGCACCGCCCTTCAGCGATTCACCAGCGCGCGGCGCATCGTGACGGTCGAGGTTCTCGGTCACGCGATCGACGTGAAGTGCAACGACCACCGCGTGAAAGCGGAGTTCGATCACGCCGCTCGTGCGGCCCGCGAAACTGGTTTGCCGATCCGCGAGGTGATGCGCCTCGCCGAAGAGGCCGCCCGCACTACTTGACCGTCACCACCAAGGTGCTGATCAACGTCGTTGAACCGAGGAAGAGCGCGAGAATCGTTCCGACGACCCACTTCAACTGACTGCGAAAGCCCTCGTTCATTTCCTTCCGCAAGTTGGCAATCTCGCCCCGCACACTCACAAACTCGGCACCGGACTCCTTACACAACGCCGCGAACTCATCCCGCATCTCGTCGCGCAAACCAGCGATCTCGCCCCGCACCTCGTCACGCAAACCAGCAATCTCACCGCGCATCTTGTCCCCGAAGACGGCGATCTCTGAACGCACTTCTTTCGCGAACGCGTCGAGGTCGCGGCGATACAACA
>CAYFNP010000195.1:0-3493 GCA_964344425.1 uncultured Bifidobacterium sp.
TCGGGTCCGGCGATCGAGGCGATCACGGGTCGACCACCGACGCAGCCGACCTACGAAACCATCCAACGCACGGGTCGTCTCGTCGGTCGTGGAATCGCCTCGGTGTGCAATCTTCTCGACCTGAAACTCGCGGTCGTCGGCGGCAGTGTTGCACTGGGATTCGGAGCCCCGTTCTTCCAGGCCGCGCAATCGACGATCGACGATCTGTGCTGCATCGGCCACGCCAAGGGTGCCCGCATCGTGCCGGCGCGTCTGGGTGACGACGGTTCGCTGATCGGTGCTGCTGCGGTGGGTCTGCGCGGGTTGAACCGACGCAAGGTCTGAACGTTCGTCAGCCGGCGAAGCGGCGCATCGCCCGTTCGATCGGGCCCGTGCCAATGAAGCGGTTCCACCACGCACCGAAGGCGAGGAGGAAGATCCACACGAGTGCCGCCAGCCCCACTGCCACGTCGAGGCCCGCAGGCTTCACCCAGTGCAGTCGGTTGACGACGAGGTTGTAGGTGAGTCCGTGCATCACGTACAGCGTCAACGTGGTGCGCCCCGCACGAACGAGAATGTCGACGATCGACGACGACGCGAATACCTCGGCAAGGCGACTGACAACGATGATCACGATCACCGCCGACATCGCGACGCCGACCGTTGCCAGCACGCCGCGCTCGAACGGATCGGTGCTGGTGACGTGCTGCCACGCACCGTCGGTCGAACGCCGCACGATCGTGGTGAGTGTGTAGACGGCTGCAGCACCGGGCACGAGTGCACCGAGCAGTCGAAGTCGGTTGGCCATGAACCACGGCAGCGAACGTCCGATGATCAGGCCGATGCAGAAAAACGTGAACCATGGCAGGACGGGGTGCGTGTAGTCGATGAAGTAGCGAAAGATGACGTTTCGCGGTGAGTCGGGCAGGGCGGGCGAGAGCCACGCGGTTGAGTGCCCGGCACGATTGCGCACGAAGACCCAGTGCGAAAGCACTGCCGCGGACAACGTGCAGAACACCGCAACGAGTGCGATGTTCCGTCGCGACCACGAACCGATGATTGCTGCGAGAAGAAAGTAGACGCCGAAGTACGGAAGGATCGTTCCGTTCCAGACCCATTCGAACATTGATCCGATGGTGAACAGGAAAAGTCCGCGCCGAACAAGAACGACGCGCTCGAAATTGGCGGACGACAAGAGTGCGCAACCGATACCCGAGACGATGACGAAGATGACGGGGCTCGGTGCGAGCACGCCGTTCCACGCGTCCATGATGCGTACGAAGAAATTCGGTTCGTTCGCACCGATGGCGCGGCTGCGGTTCAGGTACCCGTGGTAGTTCAGGATGATGATGCCGAGAAGGGCGATGCTGCGCACCGCATCGAGCGATTCGATGCGGACCATACCGCTGCGCGTCGTCAGCGTTCTCTCGGCGGGCAAGGTCACGACCAGTCGACGATGTCGGGCTGAACCATTGTGAGGGGTCGCTGGACGTCGACCATGTCGCCAACCGACGGGCACGACTGATCGTCGGGCACGAAGACGAGCGACGTGTGCATGTGCGGCGGCTCGACCAGATCGAGACGACGCTGTGCGAAATGGAACGGACTGCGACCATCGGGCAGCGCGGTCACGCCGTGCGATGACCCGGCCGACACGACGACAACCGTTCCGTCGGAGGTCAGGCCGACCTTCCTGTATCCGGCAACCTCGCCCGCACTGCACCGGTGCGTAGCAAGAACCTCGGCATGCAGCGCGAAGTGTGACTTGTCGCCGTGCCACAGTGCGGTTCCCAATCGTGCTTCGACCGTGCGTCCTTCGTTGCGCGCGCGGAGGCCGGCGAGTGAAGCGGGTGAGAGGTGGCTGACCGACAGCGTGACGCAGTCGGGGAGCAGCGGCAGCCACGCGTCGATCTCGGCGAGTCGTTCATCGTCGGTTCCCGCCGTCGGTGGGTGGATGCTGCAGGCGTGGACGACGCCGCCGAGTCGCGACACCGCCTGAACCAGCGCGGGGAATTCGTCGGGCGTCGCACCGAATCGCCGCATCGACGACGCGAGCTTCACGACGACGCGACCCTTCCACGAACGACGCTCGAGGACCTCGACGTCGCGCAGTGAAGCGACGGTGGGGATCGCGTTCGTCGGCAGGTGCACGCCGGCGTCGGCCGAGCCGATGGGGTTCATGACGTGGACCGCAAGCGGGGCGGCGACATCGTGTGCCTCGTGAATGGTGCCCACTGCGACGGTGGTGGTGGCGGGCAGGAGTTCGCCGACTTGGGCGACGAGGGTGCGCCGGCCAAGGCCGTAACCGTTGCCTTTCACCACGGGAACCAGGTCCGGCGTGTCCGCTGCAACGGCCGTGACGTGGGCACGAAAACGCTGTCGGTCGACGGTGAGGCGCAGTGCCATTGGCCCAACGGTATCCGCCGAGAATCCCGACTGAATCGGTCGGCTTTTGGGTAGGCTCGCGGTCATGGCCGAGCGGCAATCGTTCTTCTCTTTTCCGAACCCCGTCAACGAGACGTCCGCGCGAACCGTTGCAGCGGGCGTCGTCGTGATGGGAATTGCGTTCCTCGTCCTGCGGTCCGGTTGGGTGCTCGTGCCGCTGACCTACGGCTTTTGGGCGCGCGTTCTCGCCGGCCCGAAGATCAGCCCGCTCGGCCGCATCGCAACGCAGGTGGTGACCCCTGCGTTGAAGATCGAGCACCGCATGGTTGCCGGACCACCGAAGCGTTTCGCGCAGGCCGTTGGTGTCGCCTTCTCGACGGTCGCATCGATTCTCTGGATCACCGGTGCGATCGGCGCCGCGCAGGTTGTCATCGTGATGTTGGTCATCGCGGCGTCATTCGAGGCTTTCCTCGCAATTTGCTTCGGCTGCATCATGTTCGGCGGTCTGATGCGCATCGGCGTCATTCCGGACGAAGTGTGCGCCGAGTGCGCCAACATCAGTCTTCGGACGAAGACCAGCTGACGATTTCGGGGGCCAGCGCGGCCGGAGTTCGCTCGCGCCACGCCGCTTCGATGACGCCGATGCCGTACGACGCGTCGTCAACGACGCGAAGGCATGCGTAGCGCAACGGGTCGAGGGCGGGACGTTCGTTCCACCACTCGGCGAGCGACGGCACCAGCGCAGCGGCGCACAACGTGATGCGTGCCCGCTTCGAGAACAAACCGATCACCAGAGCAACCGGCCACCACACGCGCGTGATCGCGGCGGCCAGGTTGCGACCGGTGCGAAGCTGCGCGGTGGCGGCGAGTCGCATCGCCTCGACCTTTGCATCGGGAAGGAAGTCGAGTCTGCGGACCAGTCGCGCCGCGGTGATCGACGCGAGCACAAGACCGACGACGGGAATTCCGACGATCAGCGACACCCACGTACCGAGGTTCGCCCACGTCGCGCGCAAGGGGGCGACGGCCGTGCCGTGCTTGCGATGCAATGCGGTCGTGGACGCGCCGTAGCCAATTCGTTGGCGTACGAGTGCTGAGAGATCGGTTCGTGGATGATGTCCGACCTCGA
>CAYFNP010000196.1:0-3493 GCA_964344425.1 uncultured Bifidobacterium sp.
TAGAGGAAGAAGTCGACATGCATGGGCTTGTCGGCAACCTCGGCCAGTCGAAGGGAACGGTCGTGTGTGCCGATCGTGCACAGCAACTCGACGCCCCCCGCTGCGGACACCACGCGTTCCGAGGCGATCACGACCTCGCCGACGTAGTTGTGGCCACGCAATCGTTCCGGCGACCAACCCGGGCGCAGCACCTGAAAGGGTTCCTCGTAGCGATCGTCTGTGGTGTGGAGAGAATCGCCGTAGACGAAGTCGGCGCCCGAGGATCGGGCTAGTTGACGTACCGCGCGAAGCGCCCCGCGCCGCAATGTGCAGTGGTCGGGCACGAACGCGACGAGGTTCCCCGTGCGTCGCGCAGCGACGCTCATGTCGCCACCCGTTTGATGCGCGAACGCACGGCCGCCGGCAGGTGGCGGTAGAAGAAGCGCATCGGACGTACCCACCACTTGTGCACCCACACCTTGCGTTCCTCGGCCGACTTGTAGGTGGGGAAGATGTACGGCTCGTCACCGATGCGATTGGCCCGACGGTAGGCAGTGACGCGGACCCTTGCCTGTTCGGCAATCGCGCGATCGGTCGCTTCCAGTTTCGCGAGTCGGGCAGCGACGTCGTGTCCGTTCGGACCCATGTGCGCGAGCCTAATGCCGCTACTGTTGGGCGCATGGAGCGTCCGATCCGTTTCGAACACACGCGGTTCCTCGGCGACAAGCGCACACAGCTCGTATACGACCTCGACTCGTGGACTGACCACGACGTCATCGACGACATCGTCGCCAACGAGGTTGGGTTGTGCTTCGGGCCCGACACGTTGGCCGAAGCACGCAACCGCGGGTACACGCTCGCCACGCCCGGCGCTTCGCGTCGCCACCGCAAGCCGCGCGCCTGACGGTTCGATCATGGCGGGTGACATCGACGCCCCCGTGTCGACGATGGCGAGCAACGACACCTTCCTGTCCGGAGGACTTCGTCTCGCCGGCTACTACGCACGGCCGAACGGGGTTCTCGGAACCCTGCCGGGCCTGATCCTGTGTCACGGATTCCCGATCGGACCCCTCGACGCGCGGCAATCGGCCGGAACGTTTCCGCAGTTGATCGATCGCATCGCGAACGAAGTTGGCTTTGCGGCTCTCACTTTCACGTTCCGTGGATGCGGCGCGAGCGAGGGTGACTTCTCGTTGCAGGGTTGGGTCGACGACCTGCGTGCGGCGATCGACCACCTTGTCGCGGTCGGCAACGTCGATTCCATTTGGCTCGTCGGTACGAACACCGGAGCGTCGCTGGCGTTGTGCGTCGCGGCCGACGACCCGCGCGTCACCGGTTGTGCGTCGCTGAGCGGGCGCGCCGATTTCGACGATTGGGCAGAGCAACCGCGCCGCTTCCTCGAGCACGCGCGAGAGATCGGTGCGATTCGTCGCGCCGGATTTCCTGCGAACTTCGACGAATGGTCGCGCGAACTTCGACGCTTCCGTCCGACCGATGCGGCGCGTCGATTTGCGCCGCGGCCGCTGTTGGTATTGCACGGCGATGACGACGAAAGCGTGCCGACGGCCGACGCCCGTTTGCTCGCCCAGGCTCACGGTTCCGCCGAGTTGCGCGTGCTCCACGGTGCGGGACATCGCTTGCGCCACGACCCGCGTGCGATTGCGGTGTTGTTGGGTTGGCTCGACCGTCAGCGGTCGCGGTCGGTCGTGCGCTGAATCAGCTGTAGCCGTCGATCCGCGTGCTGTGCCACTGCCATGCAGTGGCGATGATGTCCTCGAGACCGTGACGGGCCTTCCATCCGAGCGTTCGCTCGGCGAGTGACGGGTCGGCGAACACCACGGCAGGGTCGCCGGCGCGACGGGGAGAGAACACGTGTGGAACCTCGCGACCCGAGATCCGTTCGGTCGCCGAGAGAACCTCGAGAACCGTGCTGCCGGTTCCCGTTCCGAGGTTGCACGTGAGCGAATCGCGTCCGGCATCGAGGTGTTCGAGTGCCTTCACGTGTGCATCGGCAAGGTCGACGACGTGGATGTAGTCGCGCTCGCCCGTGCCATCGCGTGTGGGGTAGTCGTTGCCGAACACTTCGAGCGGGCCGCGCCGACCGAGGGTGGCCTTCATGACGATCGGCACGAGGTTCGTCGTCACCGACCAGTCCTCGCCGATGCGCGAATCGAACGAAGCTCCTGCGGCGTTGAAGTAGCGCAGGCACACGCTGCGCAGCCCGCGTGTCTCGCCCATCCAGCGCAGCACGTGTTCGATCATCAACTTCGTTTCGGCATAGACGCTTTCGGGCCGGGTCGGCAGGTCCTCGGTGACGGGCACGCGGTCCGGGCTGCCGTAGACGGCGGCCGACGACGAGAAGACGAACTGCTCGACACCCGCTGCGGCGATTGCATCGATGAGCATCGTCGAACCGCTGACGTTGTTCATGAAGTATCTGATCGGATCGGTCATCGACTCGCCGACGCTCTTGTACGCGGCGAAGTGGATGACGCTCGTCACCTTGCGTTCGCGGCAGAGGCGGGTCACGAGGTCATCGTCGGCAATGTCACCCACGACGAGTTCGGCGCCGAGAAGCGCTTCTTCGTGTCCGAGTTCGAGCGAGTCGAGAATGACGACGTCGCGACCCGCTTCGCGCAGCTGACGCAAAGTGTGCGACCCGATGTAGCCGGCACCGCCGGTGACGAGAACCGTCATTTCTTCTTCGACGCGACTTTCTTCATCGGTCGGGACTGCTTGTCGCGGTCGGCGGCCTTTTCGGCCTTCTTCCAACTGCGCACGAGAAGGAGGGTCTCGGGAGACGTGATGTCGGCGACCGTGCGCGGGTTGGTGTCGCTGAACACGCCGGCCTCGGTCTTCCAGTTGCGCGGTTTCACACCCATGCGCTTGCCGAGAAGCGCGATGAAGATTTGTGCCTTTTCTTCGCCGTAACCGGGCAGAACGCGCAGGCGCGAGGTGAGAACCTTTGCATCGGTGACACCGGCCCAGATGTTCTCGCCTTTGTTCCCGTATTCGGTGGCGATGATGCGGCAGAGTTCGTGAATCCGCTTGCCCATCGCGGCGGGGAAGCGGTGGACGGCGGGTTTGACGCAGCACAGAGCGACGAAGTCATCGACGTCGAGCGCGGCGATCCTGCGGGGGTCGAGATGGCCGAGTCGCTTCTTCAGCGTCGCGGGTCCGCTGAAGGCCCACTCCATCGGCACCTGCTGGTCGAGCAGCATTCCGATGAGCAGTGCCGTCCCGTTCGAATTCAACAGCTTGTCGGCCTGCACGTCGCCGGTGATGTAGAGGGTTCCCATCGCGTCCGAATCTAGTCGTCGGACACTGAGTTGGGCCCGACGCTTCGCAGGTTCTACGACTCGCGGAACGGCGAAGGTGCGTTGGGGGACAGCTGGTACATCGCCACGGCCTTACCGACCGTTTCGGCGGAAACGACACCCTCGCGGTGCAGCGAGTGGAGAACCGCCACGACGATGTTCGCGGTGTCGGTTTCGAAGTGTCGGCGGAGTGCTTC
>CAYFNP010000197.1:0-3483 GCA_964344425.1 uncultured Bifidobacterium sp.
AAGGGTGGTGTCCTAGGCCACTAGACGATGGGGGCTTGTTCGACTCCGAAGAGGGCGAGTGAAAACTATCGGCATTCGGGCGGGTTTCCCCCGCCCCGCCCCGAGCCTCAGCGGCCCCCCATCACCGCGGCCACCGCGGCCTCGAGCAGCCAGCCGAGATAGGCGTAGAGATGGCGTTGGGCGGCGGATTCGTCGTCGCTGTCGGGGTCGATGTCGTCATCGAAGTCGTCTTCGTCGACGTCGAGCATCGTGCCGAGGAGAAGGCGCACCGCGTTCAGAGACTGGAGGAAAAGGTCCATGTCGCCCGCCTCGATGCGGTCGCCGCTTTCGATCACCTCGGACACCCGCGATGCCGCGGTCAGCCGTGACGCGACGAGTTCGCTGCGCATGAGTTCCTGGTACTCGGCGTCGAGTTCCGGGTCGGCGTGGTAGGCGGCGGGAAAGAGCCGGCGAAGCGCAGGGTCGGTGCTGTCGGCGCGGGTGAGGACATCGCGCAGCTCGCCGAAAAGGTGAACGAGAAGCTCCCGCACGTCGGGGGCCATGTTGAGGCGGAACGACCCGTCGGCCTGTGGAAGAAACGGGCCCTGTGCGCGCCGGCGCATCATGGTGTCACCCGATTCACTCGGCGCCGTCTTTTTGCATCGTCGCCCAGAGACCGTGTTCGTGGAGTCTGTAGACGTCGAGTTCGGCGCGTTCGCGGGGGCCGTTCGACACGACGGCACGTCCCTTGTTGTGCACATCGAGCATCAATTCCGTCGCCTTTTCGAGGCTGTACCCGAACAGTTTCTGCAGGACGAACGTGACGTACGACATGAGGTTGATCGGGTCGTTCCAGACGATGACAACCCATGGAAAGTCGCGCGCGCTGTCGGTGTCGTCCGTGACGCCGACCTGTTCTCGTGTTGCGGGCACCGTTGATGGCACGGACCCATTCTGCCCGTACCATTGCGATTTCATGGCTGTCGGTGCCCGCCCCATCGTCCCGTCGCGGATCGGTCGCAAGGCCTTGTCCCACGGCGAATCACGCCGGCCGACATCGTTCGTTGGCGGTCTCGTCGCGCTGACCAAACCGCGCATCATCGAACTCTTGCTGGTGACGACGGTCCCGACCATGGTTCTCGCCCGGCAGGGTTGGCCCTCGACGGCGCTCGTCATCGTGACGTTGATCGGCGGCTCCCTCGCGGCAGGTGGCGCGAACGCCTACAACATGGTCATCGACCGCGACATCGACCGTTTGATGGAACGAACGAAGAATCGTCCCCTCGTCACCGGAATCGTGAGCCCCCGCCAGGCGATCGTTTTCGCTTCGGTCCTTCAGGTCGTTGCTTTCGCCGTGTTGTGGGCAGGGGCGAACCTGCTCTCTGCCGTGCTCACACTGTCGGCGACGCTCTTCTACGTCTTCATCTATTCGCTGTGGCTGAAGCGCACGAGTCGTCAGAACATCGTCATTGGCGGTGCAGCCGGTGCCGTGCCCGTGCTTGTCGGCTGGTCGGCAGTCACCAACTCGGTCGCCGCCGAGGCGGTTCTCCTCTTCCTCTTCATCTTCCTCTGGACGCCGCCACACTTTTGGGCCCTTGCCATCCGCCATGCCGAGGACTACCGCGCCGCCGGGGTGCCGATGATGCCGGTCGTGGTGCCCGTCGAGCGCACGATCCGCAGCATGTTCTTCTATACTGTGACGTTGGTCACAGTCAGCCTCGTTCTGGCTCCCGTAGCGAACCTCGGACCGATCTACTGGGTATCGGCGCTGGTCTGCGGTCTGGGGTTCCTGGCCGGGGTCGAGGCCCTGCGTCGGGCACCGTCGGCCGCGGTTGCCATGCGCCTTTTTTCCTTCTCCATTTCCTACGTCACTCTCGTCTTTGCGGCGATGACGATCGACGTCCTCGTTCGGCATGGCGTGTCCTGATCCGGCGGGTGGTTCCCAAGAGGTGTGAGGGCGTCATCACAAGTCCACAAACCCCGCTGGTTTCCGTTCCGACAGCGGCCGCTAGGTAGTCTCGGCTTCGTCATTTCGAGAAAGAGTTAGCCCTCCATGACCACCTTCGACACGCATGCCGCGGGTTCAACCGCGTCATCTGCTTCCGGCACGGGCGCCCTTCCGGCGCTCGTCTCCGGTACTGCGTCGTGGGCGACCACGAGCGACCACAAGAAGATCGGGCGCCTGTTCATCGTCGTCGCACTGGTCGTTGCCGCGGGAGGCGCGGTCATCGGCGCATTTCTCGGCTTCGAGCGCATCAGTGCGACCGGGTACTCGGTGCTCGACCGCGACATGGTCGTTCAACTGAACAACCTCTACCGCATTCTCCTGGCCTTCGGTGTCGCACTTCCGTTGCTTCTCGGCGTCGCGATCTCGGTCGTGCCGTTGCAGATCGGCGCCAAGTCGATCGCCTTTGCACGCATGGCCTTGTTCGGTTTCTGGATGTGGGTCGGTGGCCTCGTCGTCGTCGTGTGGTCGATCGCCGCAAACGGCGGACCGGGCGGTGGTGAGGCGAAGATGGTCGACCTCTTCCTCGTCGGCCTCGTCATCGCCGTATCAGGTGCGATCGCAGCCGCGATTTCGTTGGTCACGACGGTGCTGACGAACCGCGCGCCCGGCATGACGTTGTCCCGGGTGCCACTTCTCACGTGGGCGTCGCTCACCGGCGGTTTTTCGATCATCCTCACGCTTCCCGTCGTCATCGGAACCACCATCTACCTCTACGTCGACCATCACTACGGTCGCGTGGCTTTCGGCGGAAACAAGGGTGTCGGTGAGTGGTTGGGTTGGAGCCTCACCCAGCCCCAGACCTACGTGTTCGCGGCCATCGGCGTCGGTGTCGTTGCCGAAATTGCCGCCGTCGCTTCGGGCCGTCGACATCCGCTCCGCGCGATCCTTCTCGTCGGTTCAGGAGTCCTGACGGTTGCGGCGATCGGCGCAGCGACTCAGTCGCAGCACGTCGTCACGTGGACCGGTACTTCGGGTTCCGACAAGATCAAGGAACTCATCCCGTTCCTCATCTTCAACGGCCTGCCCGTGCTCGGTGCGTTGATCGCGCTTGCGGGCTGTGCACTCGGCCTCGCGAAGGGCAAGCCACGCGTGATGGCACCGCTCGTGCCCGCGTTCCTTGGACTTGGCATGGTGCTTGCCGGCATGGTTGGACACCTCGTGTCCCAGTTCGGACCCGCCGGTCTCGCCGGCACGGTGTTCGAAGAGGGCGAGTTCAACTACGTCGTCTACGGCAGCTTGTTGATGGGTATCGGTGCCGTCGCGTACTGGGGTCCGAAGCTGTGGGGCCGTTCGTTGCCCCAGTCGGCCGTGTTCGGCCTGGGCACACTGGGCTTCCTCGGCACGGTTCTCGCTTCATTGCCGCTGTACATCGCGGGCTTCGCCAACCAGCCGGCCGGCGTGGTCGACGGGTTCTCCTACGGTGGACCGCAAGAGCTGTGGAACGCACTCGCCGCGATCGGTCAGGCGTTGATCGCGGTGACGGTCGTGCTGTTCCT
>CAYFNP010000198.1:0-3471 GCA_964344425.1 uncultured Bifidobacterium sp.
CGGCGTCGGACGTGCCGGCCACCTTGAAGTCCATGTCACCGAATGCGTCCTCGGCTCCGAGGATGTCGGTGAGGGTGGTGTACTTGCCCTCGGCGTAGACGAGGCCCATCGCGATGCCGGCAACCGGTGCCTTGATCGGAACGCCCGCATCCATCAGCGACAGGCTGGACGAACAGACCGAACCCATCGAGGTCGAGCCGTTCGACGACAGCACCTCGCTGACAAGGCGGATCGTGTAGGCGAACTCTTCCTGGTTGGGAACAACCGGCAGAAGTGCACGCTCGGCGAGCGCGCCGTGGCCGATCTCGCGGCGCTTGGGCGAACCCACGCGGCCGGTTTCACCGTTTGCCCACGGAGCCATGTTGTAGTGGTGGATGAAACGCTTCTCGGTGTCGGGAGTGAGCGTGTCGAGCATTTGGTTCATGCGCGGCATCGCGAGCGTGCAGACGTTCATGACCTGCGTCTCGCCACGCTGGAAGAGGCCCGTTCCGTGCGCGGTCGGCAGGATGCCGACTTCGGACGACAGCGCGCGGATGTCGCGCGGACCGCGACCATCGATACGCATGCCCTCTTCGACGATCCGCTTGCGAACGAGCTTCTTCGTCAGGCTGCGCACGGCTTCCTTGACGGCCTTTTCCTGACCGGCGAAGCGGCCCGGCGCGTCGGAGTTGCCGCACAGTTCGGCGACGGTCTCGGCGGTGGCCTTGTCGATCGCCTCGTTGCGCTCGCTCTTCAGTGAGATGCGCACGGCTGGCGCCAGCTTCGTTGCTGCGGACGCCTCGACGGCGGCGAACACCTCGTCGCTGTAGTCGAGAACGGGCGTGTACGACAGCGGTTCGATGGCACCCTTGGTCGCGATGACGCTGGCGACCAGCTGACGCTGGAGCGCAATCGACTCCTTGATCCATGTCTTCGACGCCTCGAGACCACCGGCAAGGACGGACTCGTTGACCTTGGGTGCGCCGTCGGCGTAGTAGGTGAAGCTCTTTTCGGTTCCGCCGGCCTCGACCATCATGATGGCGACGTCGCCGTCCTCGAGTTCACGACCCGCAACGACGAGTTCGAACGTCGATGCCTCGCTCTCCTCGAAGGTCGGATGGGGAATCCATTCGCCGTCGGTCGAGTAGGCGACGCGCACCGCACCGATCGGTCCTTCGAACGGAATACCGCTGATCATCAGCGACGCCGAAGCGGCGTTGATCGACAACACGTCGTGCGGGTTGACCTGGTCGGCACCAAGGATCGTGAGCACGATCTGGGTTTCGTTGCGGTAGCCGTCGGGGAATGCCGGACGCAGCGGACGGTCGGTCAGGCGGCACGTCAGAATCGCGAGTTCGGTCGGGCGACCCTCGCGACGGAAGAACGCACCGGGGATCTTGCCCGCTGCGTACGCACGCTCTTCGACGTCGACGGTGAGCGGGAAGAAATCGATGCCGTCACGCACACCTTTCGCGGCGTTCGCGGTGGCAAGGACCGTGGTCCGTCCGACGCTGGCGACGACCGCGCCCTGTGACTGCTGGGCGAGCTTGCCTGTCTCGAAGGCAAGAATCTTGTCGGTACCCGAAACGGCACCGGAGACGCGAATGGCATCAGCCATTTGTCTGCTCCTTTTCTGTGGTTCCGTCTCCTCGACGGAACGTCTATGTCTCCGCTTCGCCACCTTGGCGAAGCGTCATGCACCGGAGCTGGTGTCGGTTCCCAGTCGGCAATCTCGTAGCCCTCGACGCAAATCGGCCACGGGTTCGGCGACTGACAACCGACGCATACGTGCTTCGGCATTTTTATTTTGGTGCAGGCACCGCACCGCACGGTGGATGCCCGCACCGGAAACGTCAGCGGCGCAGACCCAGCTTTGCGATGAGATCGCGGTAGCGCTGGATATCGCGGGCGCGCACGTAGTCGAGCATGCGGCGACGACGACCAACCAACATGAGAAGTCCACGACGTGAGTGGTGATCCTTCGGGTGGGTCTTCAGGTGATCCGTCAGTTGGTTGATGCGATCCGTCAGGAGCGCGATCTGAACGTCGGGAGAACCGGTGTCGGTGCCGTGCTGCTGGTGCGCAGCGATGGTGGTCTGCTTGCTGGATGTCTCCGGCATGGATGCCTCACTTTTGTTGGCCGCGCCCCGAGGGGTGCGGGTGGGTCGCCCGGACCGTTGGGCCCGTGGCATCCGCCGAAGGTTTCGCCTCGACGGACCCCGTCAGGCTACGGAAACGTTCGGCCTCCCCCAACCCACCCCGCATTAGGGTTGCCCCGTGTTCACCGGGATCGTCGAGGAACTGGGCACCGTGGCCGCGCGCGACGGTTCGCGGCTGCGCATCGCCGCCCGCACGGTGCTGCAGGGCAGCGGACTCGGTGCCTCGATCGCGGTGAACGGCTGCTGTCTCACCCTCGTCGCGTCGGGCGACGACTGGTGGGAAGCCGAGGTCAGCGACGAAACCTACTCACGCACGAACCTCGCCGACATTGCGGCAGGTGACCGCGTCAACCTCGAACGACCGATGGCACTCGGCGAACGCCTCGGTGGCCACATCGTCCTCGGCCACGTCGACGGGGTCGGCACCGTGGTCAATTCCGCACCCGACCTTCGCGTTCGGATTCCCGCGCACCTCATGCGCTACATCGTCGAAAAAGGGTCCGTGACGGTCGACGGCATCAGCCTCACCGCGTTCAATCTCGGCTCCGACACCTTCGATGTCGCCGTCATTCCGCACACCGCCGAAGTCACGACGCTCGGTGTGCGCAAACCGGGCGACCGCGTCAACATCGAAATGGACGTGCTGGCCAAGCACATCGAGCGACTCGTCGAACCGCACATCTCATGAGCACGGCCGACGAGCTTGCAGCGCTGCGCAACGAAATCGACGAGATCGACCGCGGCATCGTCGAACTGCTCGCACGGCGACTCGATGTGTGTCGTCGCGTCGCCGATGTGAAGTCACGCGGCGCCACATCGATCATCCAACCCGAACGCGTGCGCCAAGTGTTGACCAGCCGTCGCCAGTGGGCCATCGACCGCGGCATCGACGCCGACTTCGCCGAACAGATCTTCCGCACGCTTCTCGCCGAGACTCACCGCATCGAGGTCGCGCTCGAGCGCCCCGAGGCCGCACCCGTGAAGGCCGCCGAAACCAGCAGCGAGTCGGCGCTCGACACTGTCGCGTGTCGCATCGACCACGTCGTCGTTGCAGTCGCCGATATCGACGCTGCGCGAAACTTCTTCGCCAGCATGGGATTCCGCATCGAACCCACCGACGATCCCGCGATGTTCCTCGCCGAGGCGGGCGGTGTCACGGTCGTGCTTCTCGGCGCGGGCGACGACCCTGCCGTGCGCGCCCACCTCGACCAGTACGGCTCGGGCGTCCAGCACATCGCAATCGAGGTGCTGAACGCAGGGTTCACCCAGCGGGCCCTTGCCAACACGGGGGTGCCCCTTTTGACCGACGTCATCGTCGACAACGACGGCCACG
>CAYFNP010000199.1:0-3427 GCA_964344425.1 uncultured Bifidobacterium sp.
TCGAACTCGTTGCCGAAGCCCCAGTTACCGATCTTCTTGCCCTTGAAGTCCGCAGCCGACGTGATGGCCTTGTCCTTGAACGACACCTGCAGGGTGCCCGAACGCTGGAACACCTGTGCGATGTCCACGATGTTCGCACCGGCTTCGCGGCTGGCGAGCGCCTTCGGAACCCACGAGAGTGCGAAGTCGACGGCACCGTCGGCCAGCTGCTGCTGGGGAACGATGTCCACGCCGCCTTCGACGATCTCGACGTCGAGGCACTGGTCGCTGTAGAAGCCCTGGTCCTGCGCGGCGAAGTAGCCGGCGAACTGAGCCTGGATGAACCACTGCAACTGCAACTTCACCTTGGTCGGCTCGGTGCACTCCGCGGCGGGCGCGGTGGTGTCGGCCGTTGCCGTGGTGTCGGCAGTGGCGGTGGTGTCGGCGGTTGCCGTGGTGTCGGCGGTGGAGCTGCCCGAGTCGTCGTCACCGCATGCCGCAGCGACGAACGACAGGGCGATTGCGCCTGCCGCCAGTTTCTTCACTAGACGGGTCTTCATGTGTGTTGTATTCCTCCCCGCGGGGGTGTCCCGCTGTGTTGTGTCGTGCGGTCGGCTCACGATGAGCGTCCCGGTGTTCGCTTCGCGCCGCCGGGTGTAGCGACGCTCTCCACGATGATGGAGATCAGGTAGAACGCGAGGCCGAGGAGACAGGCTCCGAGCACGTAGGCCCACGCGGCCGCGTTCTTCGAATTGGCAATGTTGCTGGTGATACGGCTGCCGAGTCCGTTCTGCGAGCCACCGAAGTACTCGGAAACGAACGCGGTGATGACCGCGGCCGGCGCGGAAATGCGCAGCGCCGTGAACAGGTACGGCACGGCGTTCGGAACGCGCACCTTGCGCAGGATCGCAGACTCTTTCGCCGCGAACGAACGCATCAGTTCGACCTGCGTCGGGCTGACCTGTGTCAGCCCCTTTGCGACATTGACGAGAACGATGAAGTACACGACGAGGGTCACCATCAACCGACGGGGAATCTCGCTCGTGATGCTGTACATGTTGTTGAGCACGGCGACGAGGACGAAGATCGGGATCGCGTTCAGGGCGATGGCGAGCGGGGTCACGATTTCGCCGAGGACGCGGTAGCGGCTGAGGAGAAAACTCATCGCAACCCCGAGGACCGTGCCCGCGATCAGGCCGACGAAGGCGTTGGTGCCCGACACGCGGGTGGCTTCCCAGATGAGGCTCTTGTTGTTGGCGAACTGGTCCCAGATTTTCGATGGTGCCGACAGGAAGTACGGCTTGAGATCGAAGATCTTGACGGCGGCCTCCCACCAGGCGACGAACGCGACGCCGAACACCAACGGCGGAAGCACGGTGCGGACGCGGGTGTTCATCAGCGGTCCTCGACCCCCGCCCCGGTTGCGACGTGACCGCCCGAAGCGCGGAGTGCTTCGCGGACTGCGGTGATGGCGGCGAAGAACTCGGGCTTTTCGCGGGTGGACTCGTTGCGGTTGCCGTCGAGGTTGACCGGTACGACGCGGGTGATACGCCCCGGCCGCGGCGACATGACGACCACGCGGTTCGACAAATAAACGGCCTCGGGAATCGAGTGCGTCACGAAGACGACGGTTGTTCCCGTGGTGCGGCAGATCTCGAGCAACTGTGCCTGCATGTGCTCGCGCGTCATTTCGTCGAGGGCGCCGAAGGGCTCGTCCATGAGAAGAAGCGGCGGATGTGCGGCCAATGCGCGGGCGATGGCGACACGCTGCTGCATGCCACCCGACAGCTGCCACGGGAAATGCGATGCGAATTCGGGGAGCTTGACCAGTTCGAGCATCTCGGCCGACCGTTGTGCACGCTGTGCCTTGTCCCAACCCTTCAGTTCGAGGGGAAGCTCGATGTTCTTGGTGACCGTGCGCCAGTCGAAGAGTCCGGCCTGCTGGAACGCCATGCCGTAGTCCTGATCGAGGCGCGCGTTGCGTGCCGACTTGCCGGCGACGACGATGTCGCCCGAAGTCGGCTCGAGCAGGTTGGCGATGAGGCGCAGGAGCGTCGACTTTCCGCATCCCGACGGTCCGATCAGCGAGACGAATTCGCCCTGCTCGATCGACAACGACACGTCGACGAGTGCATCGACCCTGTTGGGCCTGCCCTCGTTGAAGACCTTGTTGAGGTTGGTGACGCTGACGGTCGACATCGGTATCCCTGGTTTTCTGCCTAGATCGATTCTTTCGGACGGTTGCGCATCGCGTAGAGGTCGAACAGCGCAATGAGCCCCGCCATCGTGAGCCCGAGAAGTGCGGCGCCGAACACGGCGGTGAACACCTTGGCCGGATCTCCCGTGGCCTCGCGGGCGTACTCGATGATGAGCCGCCCGATACCGCCCTTCAGGCCGGTCGAGATTTCGGCGACGACCACGCCGATGACCGACGACGATGCGGCCAGTTTCAACGCCGGCACCATCTGCGGTACCGCTGCGGGAAAGCGCAGGCGCCACAGGGTCTGGGTCCACGATGCGGCGTACGAGTCCATCAGTTCGAGCGACGCCTGATTCGCCGACGACAATCCGCGCAACGTTCCGACCGCGACGGGGAAAAATGCGAGGAACGCGCCGAGCACCGATGCAGACAACCAGCGCGGCCACTCCTGGCCGAACAAGTGGACCTTGCCGCCCCACGAGACCACGAGCGGTGCGAGTGCGATGAGCGGCACCGTTTGCGACACGACGAGGTAGGGGAGAAGACCGCGTTCGACGACGCGGAAGCGCGCCATCAACGTGGCGAGGCCGACACCGACCACGGTGCCGAGAACGAAGCCGACGAGCGAGAGTCGGAAAGAAAACCAAGCGCCCGCCAGCACGACGCGCCAGATCTTGCGGGTCGATGACCGCAACTCGGGCCTGTTGTAACGCGAGAGCATGTCCCAGACGTGGGGCATTGCGCGGCCGTTGGCCCGCGGCAGGATGTTGATGCCGAACAGCGAGCCGCCGTCCTCGGGTCCGACGACCTTGTACAGCTCCCACAGCGCGGCGATCAGCACCAGCGCGAAGACGAACATCGCCGAACGGCGGACGACGCGCTGGGCGATCGGGCTCATTGTTTGGCTTTCACCGTTGCGGCGAGCGCGGGCATGATGCTTTCGCCGTAGGCCTCGAGGGTGCGGTCCTTGCCGTCGTGTTGCAGGTAGATCGAGAACTGGTCGACGCCGAGTGATTCGAGTTCGCGCAGTCTGGCGATGTGCTGGTCGACGTTGCCGAGGATGCAGAAACGGTCGACGATCTCGTCGGGCACGAACGTGGTGTGGCTGTTGCCCGCTCGCCCGTGCTCGTTGTAGTCGTAACCCTCGCGACCCTTGATGTAGTCGGTCAACGCCTTCGGAACGTCGGAGTTCTCGCCGTAGCGCGAGACGATGTCGGCGACGTGGTTGCCGACCATCCCGCCGAACCA
>CAYFNP010000200.1:0-3421 GCA_964344425.1 uncultured Bifidobacterium sp.
GCTTCGATCGCATCGAGAACCTTCACGTAGCCGGTGCAGCGACAGAGATGGGCGCCGAGATGTCGAGCCATGTCGGACCTTTGAAGCGAAGCGCCCTTTTTGTCGACCTGCGCCTTTGCGCGCACGACGATTCCGGGAATGCAGAAACCGCATTGCAACCCGCCACACGAAGCGAACGCGTCCGCGTAGCGCTTCCGTTCGTCGGGATCGAACCCCTCGAGTGTCGTGATGTTCGACCCTGCAACCTTTGTCAGACTTTGCTGACAACTGACAACTGCTTTGCCATCGATCAGAACCGTGCAGCAACCGCACTGGCCCGACGGCGAGCATCCGTCCTTTGGCGATGTCACGTCGAGTTCCTCGCGCAGGGCGCTGAGCAAATGGGGGTGACGTGCACTGACGGATACGGGAACCCCGTTGACGACAAACGACACCGTTTCGGTGGACACGTCTGAACCCGACATCTCGGCCCTCCCCTCAAGGTCCTTTACATTTTGTCAAAGGATAACCCCGATGAACAGGGGACGAGCGCCAAATCCAAGTGTGGTCGCCGGCAGGCGGTCAGTCGTCGAGCACGACCCCACGCTGGGCCGTGATCGGGCCGTAGACCTCGGGTCGGCGGTAGCGGTCGAAGTCGAAGAGGGTGCCCTTGTACCGAGCGCACCAATCAAGGTCGCACCGGGCAACGAGCAGTTCATCACCCGTCGTGTACGCCTGGGCAACGATCTGGCCCGACGGGGCGATGATGGCCGACTGGCCGAGCGAGTCGACGCCCTCTTCGACTCCGCCTTTGGCGACACCGACAACCCATGTGCCGTTCTGGTACGCGCCGGCCTGCATGACGAGAGAGTTGTGGAAGCCCTGCAGGATGTCCTGACTCGGGTCAGGGACGTAGTGGATCGGGGTGTTGTATCCGCACAGGATCAACTCGACGCCCTTCAGGCCCATCACCCTGTACGTCTCTGGCCAACGACGGTCGTTGCAGATCATCATGCCAACGCGACCACCGAAGGCCTTCCACACACCGAAGCCCTCGGGGCCGGGCTCGAAGTAGTAGCGCTCTGCGTGTTGGAACGGGCGATCTGGTTCGTGGTGTTCGTGTCCCGGAATGTGAACCTTGTGGTAGCGACCCACGATCGAGCCGTCGCGCTCGACAAGGATCTGGGTGTTGAAGCGGTGGCCATCGGCCGTGAGTTCGGCATAGCCGAGACTGAAACCGATCTTCAGACGCTTGGCGGCGTCGAAGAGGGGCTGGGTCTCCGCCGAGGGCATCGCGCGCTCGTACCAGTGGTCCGCCTCGGAGATGTCGTCAACAAACCAGCGCGGAAAAAACGTCGTGAGCGCAAGTTCTGGGAACACGACGAGATCGCAACCGTTCTTCGCACCCTGCTCGAGCAACGCGATGAGACGCCTGACCGCATCGGTACGCGAATGTTCGCGTTGGATGGGTCCCATTTGGGCGGCGCCGACGGTGACGATTCGAGACATGTCAGAAGTCTATTTCCGCAAGGTCGAGCATGACCCGCAGCAGAACCTCGGCGCCCGAGACGAGCTGGTCTTCGTCGGTGTGTTCGGCGGGATTGTGGCTGATGCCCCCCTCGCTGGGAACGAAGATCATCGCGGTTGGACAGACGCGGGCGAGCATCTGCGCATCATGGCCGGCACCCGACGGCATGCGGCGGACCGCATTCGAAACTTCGAGCGCTCGACGTTCGACGATCTTGATCACCCTTTCGTCGAACGCAACGGGTTCGAACCTGGCCAGCGAACGGCGTTCGATCTTCACGTCTTCGTCCTCGGCAAGTTGCGCGATGAAAGTATCGATGAGACGTTCGGCTTCCCTCAGCGTCGCCTCGTCCGTATTGCGAACGTCGAGTGTCATCGTGGCCCGCGCGGGGATCACGTTGATGAGGTTCGGGTGGAGATCGATCTTGCCCACGGTGCAGACCTGATCGCCACCGAATCGTTCGGCGATTTCGCGCAGGTAAACAGTCATCATCGCGGCGACGTACGCCGGGTCGCGCCGCAAACCCATCGGGGTCGTGCCGGCGTGGTTGCTCTGGCCGATGATGGTGAGCTCTTGCCACGAGATGCCCTGCACGCCGGTCACCGCACCGAACTCCAACCCTTCGGCCTCGAGCACAGGGCCCTGCTCGATGTGCAGTTCGACAAAAGCGTGCGGAACGCGGCCGGGACAAGGGGCAGAGCCGGCGTAACCAATGCGTTGCAGTTCGTCACCGAGTCGCTTGCCGTCGATCCCGATTGTGTCGAGCGCTGTCTCGAGAGACAGGCCTCCGACATAGACGAGGCTTCCGAGCATGTCGGGGGCGAAGCGGGCACCTTCTTCGTCGGTGAACACGCCGACCGTCAGTGGTCTGCGGGGTTCGAAACCGGCCCGCTGACAGGCCTCGATGACTTCCAGACCGGCAAGAACGCCGTAATTGCCGTCGTAAACGCCGCCGGTGCGGACGGTGTCGATGTGCGAGCCGGTCATGACCGGAGAGCCGCTGCCAACACGCCATGTTCCGAAGACGTTCCCGATGGCGTCTACTTCGATCTCGAGGTTGAGGTCGCGCATCCACGAGACGACGAGGTCGCGACCCGCCTTGTCCTCGTCGGTCAGAGCCAGTCGACAGCAGCCGCCATCATTTGTCGATCCGACGTCGCCGAGGGCATTGATCCGATCGAGAAGTCGGCGCGGATCGATCGTCGGGGTCTGTGTCGTGCGCATGAAGCTCCTTCGCGCACAAACAATAGGCACTACGAGTAGTTTGAACGCTCATGCCGGTCGATCGCACGCGCCTCGGTCGCCTTCATCTCGAAGAGATCGAGCTTTTCGAGCGGCTGCACCCACGTTCGAGAGAGCTTGCCGAAAGCGCCAAGGTCAGCCTGGTCAACGGCGTGCCGATGCCGTGGATGGTGCGGTGGCCGGGTTCGTTTCCGGTCACCGTGGCGCAGGCCGAGGGGTCGCGTTTCGTCGATGTCGACGGCAACGAGTACGACGACTTCTGTCTCGGTGATACGGGGGCGATGACGGGTCACTCGCTCGCGGTCGTGGCCGATGCGATCGAAGTGCAGGCTCGGCGCGGCATCACGACAATGTTGCCGTCGGGTGACGCCGTGGCCGTCGCCGACGAGTTGTCCCGTCGGTTCGGGCTGGCGAAATGGCAGATGACCCTGTCAGCAACCGATGCGAACCGCTTCGTGCTTCGTCTCGCGAGGAGACTGACCGGCCGGCCGAAGATCTGTGTGATGGATTGGTGTTACCACGGAACGGTCGACGAGACACTCGCGATTCTCGGTGCGGATGGCGGTGTCGTCAGTCGTCCTGGAGCGATCGGTCCCGCCGTCGATCCATCGCTCACAACGCGCGTCGTGCCCTTCAACGATGCGCGTGCCCTTGAAGAGGCCTTGTCGCACG
>CAYFNP010000201.1:0-3411 GCA_964344425.1 uncultured Bifidobacterium sp.
CCGAATCCGATCAAGAGCGACATGTGGTGCACCTCGCGCGCGTCGCCGGCCTCGACGATGAGACCGACGAGTGTGCGCTTGCGTTCGCGGATGAGGTGGTGGTGCACGGCGCTGGTCATCAGCAGCGACGGAATCGGAGCGTGCGCCTCGTCGCTGTTGCGGTCGGACAGCACGATGATGCGCGCACCGGCATCGATTGCCTCGACGGTTTCGGCGCGCACGCGGTCGAGTGCCTCGCGCAATGCGGCTCCCCCGCCGGCCACCCTGTACAGGCCACTGATGACGGCAGACGCGAGGTGCGGCATGTTGCCGTCGTCGTTGATGTGGATGATCTTCGCCAGATCGTCGTTGTCGAGAATCGGGAACGGCATCGTCAGTTGACGACAGGCCTCGGGACCTTCGGCGAGAAGGTTCGCCTCGGGGCCCACGCTGCGGCTGACGGCGGTGACGACCTCCTCGCGAATGGCGTCGAGCGGCGGGTTGGTCACCTGAGCAAAGAGTTGCTGGAAGTAGTCGAACAACAGACGCGGGCGTTCGGAGAGAACTGCGATCGGCGTGTCGGTGCCCATCGACCCGATGGGTTCGGCACCGGCCTTTGCCATCGGAGCGACGATGATCTTCAGTTCCTCGTGCGTGTAGCCGAACACCTGCTGGCGGCGCACGACGCTGTCGTGGCTGTAGATCACGTGCTCGCGCTCGGGCAGTTCGTCGAGCGACACCATTCCCTCGTCGAGCCACTGGTCATAGGGCGCGGCGGCGGCGAGATCGGACTTCACTTCTTCGTCGTCGATGATGCGACCTTGCGCAGTGTCGATCAGGAACATGCGGCCCGGCTGCAGTCGGCCCTTCTTCACGATGCGCGCCGGGTCGATGTCGAGAACGCCGACTTCGCTCGCCATCACGACCAGGTCGTCGGCGGTCACC
The DNA here is from genome assembly GCA_964344425.1 of uncultured Bifidobacterium sp. Classification (GTDB taxonomy): domain Bacteria; phylum Actinomycetota; class Acidimicrobiia; order Acidimicrobiales; family Ilumatobacteraceae; genus F1-20-MAGs119. Next base: position 925 of record CAYFNP010000201.1, read on the forward strand.
CAGTAGCGGCTGGGGCGCAAACCGTTGCGGTCGAGCACCGCACCGATGACGGTTCCGTCGGTGAATGCGACGCTTGCCGGGCCGTCCCACGGTTCCATCAACGCGCTGTGATACGCGTAGAAGGCGCGCTTCTTTGCGTCCATGCGGTCGTTGTTCTCCCACGCTTCGGGAATCATCATCAGCACTGCGTGCGGAAGTGAACGGCCGCCCAGGTGGATGACCTCGAGCACTTCGTCGAACGACATCGAGTCGGATCCGCCCGCGGTGCAGATGGGATACGCGCGGTCGAGACCCGGCAGCAGATCGCTTGCCATCAACGACTCGCGCGTGCGCATCCAGTTGCGGTTGCCCTGCACGGTGTTGATCTCGCCGTTGTGCGCGATGAAGCGGTACGGATGCGCGAGCGGCCACGACGGGAAGGTGTTGGTGCTGAAACGGCTGTGCACCAGCGCGAGCGCCGACTCCATGCGTTCGTCGGACAGGTCGGGGTAGAACGCGCCGAGTTCGGGCGTCGTGAACATGCCCTTGTAGACGAGCGTGCGGGCCGACAGCGACGGGAAGTATGTGCGCTGTTCGCCGGGCAGTTCGTGTTCGATGCGCTTGCGGGCCACGAACAACTTGCGGTCGAGGTCGATCCCCGTTGCCTGTCCGTCCTTGTCGGCGACGAACAACTGACGGAACGACGGCATCACCGAACGCGCGGTCTTTCCCAGACAGTCGGGATTGATCGGAACCTCGCGCCAGCCGAGCGGTGCAAGACCCTCTTCGCCAAGGATGCGCTCGATCGATTCGACGGCCTTCTCGGCGTCGTTTGCATTCGCGGGCAGGAACGCCATGCCACACGCGTAGGCGCCGCGCGCCGGCAGCTCGAACCCGGCGACCGCGCGCAGGAACTTGTCGGGGACCTGAATGAGAATTCCCGCACCGTCACCGGTGTCGGCTTCCGCACCCGTCGCACCACGGTGTTCCATGTTGCACAGAGCACCGATGCCGCGCGCCACGATGTCACGGCTTGCGACACCCTTCATGTTCGCGACGAACGAAACGCCGCAGGCGTCGTGCTCGAAACGCGGATCGTAGAGACCCGTCGCAGGGCGATAAAAGGGGGATGAAGTTTGCGTCGTCACAACTCACCTCTCACGTGAGGGTTCTCGGTGCAAATGGACTCGGTTTTTGCTACATGGCGCACCGAGATCCCTTCGACCGAAGGGCTGACGTTCGGCGGAACCGAACTATGTAGCCACTGGGGACGACGCTGGCCCGAGCGGTTTGCTCAGGCTACCGCCCTAGGCGGGGTCGGCGAAAGCCGTTTTGCGCTTTTCGAAGTTGGCCATGACGGCCTCGACCTGGTTCGGCTTGCCGATCAGGCCGCCGATGATGCGGCGCTCTTCGGCGAACTGTTCGGCCGCCTGCTGGGTGAAGAGGCGATTGATCAGGGCCTTGGCGCCGCGGACGGCATCGGGACTGCGATCGGCGATCTCGGCGGCCATTGCCAGCGCATCGTCGATCGGCTTGTCGGAAATGCGCGTGGCGAGACCCATCTCGTAGGCCTCGAGACCGCTGAACACGCGTGCCGTGAAAACGATGTCCTTCACAAGGTCCGGGCGCGCGAGTCGCGAGAGGACGAGCGTCCCGGTCATGTCGGGCACGAGACCCCAGTGCACCTCGCGCACCGACATCTGCGTGTCGGGATGCACGATGCGGATGTCGGCACCGAGTGCGATCTGAATACCGCCGCCGAGCGCGTGGCCGTGAACCGCCGCGATGACCGGCACGGGAATTTCCTGCCAGACCCAAGCTGCCTGCTGCCCGAGGTGTGTGATGCGACCGGGCGCCATGTCGGACGCCGCCGGCTGACGTTCGCCCTCGCTCTTCGCGCCACCCGCCATCTGCTGGAACGAACCGAAGTCGAGACCGGCACAGAACGACGAGCCCGCGCCGGACAGCACGACACAACGCACGTCGCGACGGGTCTTCAGCTCTTCGCCTGCCTCGACGAGGGCGGCGAACATCGCACCGTCGAGGGCGTTTCGCTTGTCGGGTCGGTTCATTCGGACGTCGGCGATTCCCCCACTGACGTCCACGGTCACGCGCTGGTCTGCAGTCATGGCCCCAGTGTGTCACGCGCCGCGGAACCGTGACACACTGCCTTTCATGAAATTGAACCTCACCGCAGACGAAGTCCTGACCACCACCCGCAGCGTGCGCAAGCGCCTCGACTTCGACAAGCCGGTCGAGCGTTCGGTCGTCGAGGAATGCCTCCACATCGCCCTGCAGGCCCCCACCGGGTCGAACAGCCAGGGCTGGCAGTTCATGATCGTCGAGGATGCCGCGAAGAAGAAGGCGCTCGCCGACATCTACAAGGCCAACTTCTCGATCTACGCAAAGAACCCGCGCAGCGCACAGTACGAAGAGGGCGACCTGCGCGCCGAGCAGCGCGACAAGATCACCGAGTCGGCAACGTTCCTCACCGAGAACTTCCACCGT
>CAYFNP010000202.1:0-3366 GCA_964344425.1 uncultured Bifidobacterium sp.
ACGCGGTCGGTGCCGTACTTCGTGGAGAGACCCTTGGTGATCTTGTACACGCCGCCCGAGGGTTCGGCGATGTCTTCTCCGAGGAGGAACACCTTGTCGTCGAGTCCCATGGCGACATCCATGGCTTCGTTCAGGGCCATGCCCATCGGCATGATGCGGGGTTCTGTGGTGGTCATCGCGGATCCCTCACTTGATGATTTCTTCGTAGACGTCGGTGTAGAGCTCGTCCATTGGCGGCTCGGGGCTGTTCATCGCGAACTCGACTGCATCGTCGACGAGGGCCTTGATCTGATCCTCGATCTCGGCGAGCTGCGACTCGTTTGCGTGGCCGTTCTCGAGCAGCCACGCGCGGAACGCCGGCAGCGGGTCGGCGGCCATCGCGGCCTTGCGCTCTTCTTTCGGCATGTATTCCATCGCGTCACCCATGAGGTGACCCCAGAAGCGATACGTGCGCGCTTCGATGAGGGTCGGGCCCTCGCCGGCCCGGGCCCGCGCAACGGCTTCGCCCGCGACCTTCCACATTGCAACCGGGTCGTTGCCGTTGACGGTGACGCCGGGCATGCCGTACGACGACGCGCGCTCGGAGATGTAGTCGACCCCCGTCGACATCGCCATCGGGGTGTGCTCTCCGTACAGGTTGTTTTGGCAGACGAAAATGACCGGCAGCTTCCACACGGCGGCCATGTTCAGGCCCTCGTGGAACGCGCCGATGTTCGACGCGCCGTCACCGAAGTTCACGACGGTGACCTGATCGGTACCCGACATCTTCGCGGCGAGACCGAATCCGTTCGCGATGGGAATGCCCGCACCGACGATGCCGGTGGTGACCATCAGACCCGACGACGGGTGCGTGACGTGCATCGGACCACCCTTGCCCTTGCAGGTGCCGGTTCCGCGGCCGAGGAACTCGGCCCACAGTTCGCGCATCGGCACGCCCTTGGCGATGTGATCGTGGAGTCCGCGGTAGATCGTGACGACGTAGTCGTCGGGGCGCAGGTGCACCGCGTAGCCCGCGCTGATGCACTCTTGGCCGCGCGGCGAGTAGTAGATCAACTGCACCTGGCCGCTCGTCAACATCGCGCGGAAGCGCTCGTCGGCGGTCTTGATTTTCTGCTGGATCTCGAACATCCGGAGGAGCGCGTCGCGATCCGGTGCATCGGGGCGGTTCGTGGTTGCCATAGGGACTCTTTCCTATCAGAAGAACGCCGACCGATAGGGGGTCGAGACGGCCGATCGGATTGCCTATGCGGCGAGGATCCGGCGCAGGAGTTGCGTCAACTCGACCGGTTTGTCGCCCTGAATGCTGTGGCCCGCGCCGTCGACGACGGTCACCTCGGCGTCGGGCTTCCGGCGCAGTAGTTCGGCCACATCGGCGTCGTCGACGACCGGCGAGACGGAGCCGCGGTACAACGTGACCGGACAGCGCAGGCCCGACACCGTGTCCCACAGAGCAGTCATCGCCGACTGACCGATCGGATCATCCGTTGTCGAAGCCGATGCCTCGCGCACGTGACTGCGGCGGTCGTAACGCCACTGCCACGAACCGTCGTCGAGCTGTCGTGCGTTGTGCAGGATTCCGCGCCGCAGGGACGACACGGTGCGCGTTGGGTTGTGTTCGATGGTGCGTTTCAGCAGATCGTCGAACGACGGGAACGACTGCGGCCCATTGACAAAGTCGAGCACTGCTTTCGCCTTGGCACCCGTGACACCCGGCGTGATGTCAACGAGCGCCAGATGACGAACGAGGTGCGGTGCCCGGCCCGCCAGGGCGAGGCTCGTCAGTCCACCGAGCGACATGCCGACAACAAGTTGTGCGTCGGGTGCTTGTGCGGTGATGACCTCGACCAGATCCGCCGCCATCGACTGCGGTGAGTACGCCGCGTCGTCGCGCCAATCCGAGTGTCCGTGTCCGGGAAGATCGACGGCAATCAACGGCTCGCCGAGACCGAGTGCGACCGTGTCCCACGTGTGCGCATTCTGCGAACCACCGTGAACCAACACCACGCGCGGACTGGCGGTGCCCCATCGCAGGAAACTCACCCGACGACCGTCGGCGACGACGTGGAACGATCGCTCGACGACCGGAGTCGCCGATACCTCGAGGGCGTACTCGGCGATGTTCTCGTGGAACAGACCGAACTCGTCGTAGTTGATGCGGTCGCTCATGTTCTCATCCCCCCGCGGTCGTCGTTGGTTGCGCAGTTGTCGTCGACGGCGCAACCGTGGTGGTGACCGCAACGCTCGTGGTGGTCGGGCGCGACTTCACCGTCGTCGTCGACTGGACGTCGACGCTCGTTGCGGTTGCGATCGTCGTTGTCGTCGCCTTCGGCTCGGACGTCGTGGTCGTGTAGTTCGGGTCGGGCCGGTCTGCGGGTGGTGGTGGCGAGCCGTACTCCTCGGGATCCTTCACACCGTCGAACACGTACACACGATCGCCGTAGGCCACTAACGACGGGAAGTACTCGGAGATGAACATGGGGATGCGCACACAACCGTGCGACGCCGGACGAATCGGCACCTCGGCAGCACCGTGCACCGCGATGCCCTGGTTGAAGTACACCGGGTTCCACATCGTGCCGAGTTTGCTCTGGCGGGTTCCCGGCTTGCGGTTGTAGAAGTAGAAGAGACCGCCCGGCGTGATTGCATCGCCGCAGATTCCCTTCTTCACCGGGTCCTTGCCGTTCAGGTTTCCCTGTTCGCCCGGGTCGATCGTCACCTCTTCGCACCACGGCTGGCCGTCGCCGGTTGCAATGTGGGTGACGAGCAGTGGCTTGTCCTGCTTGAAGACGACGAGCACCTGTTCGGGCAGGTAGATCTCGACGTGCGTCTCGGTCTGCGCGGCGGGTCGTCGCGGAACGATGAGGTTGTCGCGTTGGGCGACTTCCCACATCTCGGGTGTGAACTCGTTCTTCACGCCACTGATCGGTATCCGCATCACCAATTTCTGAAAAGCCCACACGGCCTGAAGCGTCTGGTATCCGAAGTCGCCGTCGATCAGGTTCGGGTCGAAACCGATTTCCTTGAGTCGGGCCTGCATGCGTTCAACGTCGTCGCCGACGTCGTCGAGTTTCAGCGTTCGCTTGAGCGGCACGAACGGCGCCGTTGTCGCCGACGGCACCGAAGACGTGGTGGTGGTTGCGTCCGCGTCGTCGGACGAGTCACGACCCGCAAATGCGATCGAAACAACGACGAGAAGGACCGCTGCAGCGAAGATGGCGGGTCTCCACGTGCGCAGGTGCGACTGGCGGCGGTGCGTATGCGCCTGGTTCGGGTCGGGAGGTGTCGTCGCCATGGATGCTCTTGCCGCGGCACGAACCCGTCGGACCGAACTGCGACTCAAGCCTGAAGGCTACGAAGTTCCTTGCG
>CAYFNP010000203.1:0-3346 GCA_964344425.1 uncultured Bifidobacterium sp.
GCGGCGGTCGTTGCGAACTTCGAGATGATGACGCGCCTCGCCGACTCCACCGGTGCTGTGTTGAACAACCCCGCCAGCATCAAAGCGGGCGGTGCCGTGGGTGCCGACGCGTTCGCGTCGAAGCACTGACCGCTGTCGTCAGCGTCGACTCGACGCCAGAACGTCGTCGATGAAGGTGGCGATCGCCAGGCTGTCGGCGTGCGTCATGCGGGGACTTTCGATCAGGCCCGCCGTGATGCAGCGCTGGGCTTCGACGACCTGGTGGTGCAGGCCGGGCGGAGCGCATCGAACGGTCTCGACACCGCGTGACGTCGTGATGTCGGCAACGGGCGACGAATGCGCGGGCGGCGGAATGCGGATCGTCGCCTGTTCGCAGGTGATCGTCGCCGTGCGCGAACCCTCGCGTTGCGTGCCGCACTGCAGCACCGCGCGTGAACCATCGCGACGAGCAAGTTCGAGGGTTGCACCGACATCGACACCGGTCGGCCCGAACTCGACGTCGGCCCGCCATTCGTCGGGTGCACCCGCGAACCACCATGCAAGGGTGATGGGGTAGACCCCGACGTCGAGCAGCGAGCCGCCACCCTTCGCGGGATCGAACAAACGGTGTGCGGTGTCATCGGGGCCGACGAACGAGAAGTCCGCCTCGATCGAAGTGATGCGACCGAACTCGCCGGCGTCGATTCGTCTCTTCAATTCGACGTGCAGGGGATTGAAGCGCATCCACATCGCCTCCATGAGGAATCGCCCGGTGCGCTTGGACGCGCTTGTCATCTCGGCCACCTCGGCGGGGTTCATCGCGAGGGGCTTCTCGACGAGGACGTGTTTCCCGGCTTCCATCATCAGGATCGCGTGGTCGTGGTGCACTGGATGGATGCCCGCCACGTAGACGGCGTCGACGGAGGCATCGCCGGCCAGCGATTCGGCCGTCGTGTGCGTCGCGGGAATGCCGTACTTGCCCGCGAAGGTGGCCGCGGCCTCGGCCGAACGGCTGCCCACGGCGACCACGCTGGCGTCGGGAACGGCCGCGATGTCGCGGGCGAAGTCGCCGGCGATCCGCCCCGTCGACATGATTCCCCATCTGACTGTCATTTGACTCTCCGATCAATTGTTCCGCTGAACTCTTCTCAGATCGTTATGTGAATATTTCGTCAATCCTTTGTGAGTTCTCCGGCAAGCCCCGTCGGGGGCGGTTTCGCGAGATGTTAGGCTGACCAACGCGCGGGGAAGCGAAAACGTTCACGTTTCACGCTGTCCCGTGTACCACCACACAACCGATCGGTCGACACGGCCGATGAAAAGGGAGACACACACGTGAGATTGAGGCATTTTGGTGCGCTCATCGCTGCCGGCGCACTCGTGCTCGCAGCATGCGGCGACGATGACGGCGGCTCCACCGCCGACACCACTGCAACTGCTGACACCACTGCAACCGCCGACACCACTGCAACCGCCGACACCACGGCTGCTGCGGGTGGCGAGGGCTGCACCGTCGGCGTTTCGTGGAACAACTACCAGGAAGAGCGTTGGGCGAAGTGGGACGAGCCGGCCATCAAGGCCGCGATCGAAGCCGCTGGCGGCACCTATGTCTCGAGCGACGCCAAGTCGTCGGCCGAGACCCAGGCGAGCAACCTCGAGCAGCTCATCACTGACGGCGCAAAGGTTCTCATCGTCCTCGCACAGGACGGCGTTGCCATCAAGCCGGCCGTTGCCGCTGCAATCGAGCAGGGCGTGCCGGTCGTTGCGTACGACCGTTTGATCGAAGACCCGAAGGCCTTCTACCTGACGTTCGACAACAAGGGCGTTGGCAAGATCGAAGCCGAGGAAATCTTCAAGCGCGTGCCGAAGGGCAACTACGTCATCGTGAAGGGCAGCAAGACCGACGCGAACGCAGACTTCCTCCGCGAGGGCTACGAAGAAGTGATCGGTGAAGCCGTCAAGTCCGGCGACATCAAGATCGTCAGCGAGACCTACACCGACAACTGGGACCCCGCAAAGGCCCAGGCCACGATGGAGCAGGTCCTCACCGCCGAAGGCAACAAGGTTGACGCCGTTCTCGCCGAGAACGACGGCATGGCCGGTGGCGTGATCGCCGCTCTCGAGGCGCAGGGTCTTGCGGGCAAGGTGCCCGTGTCCGGCCAGGACGCCGAGCAGGCCGCGCTGAACCGCGTTGCACTCGGAACCCAGGCGCTCACCGTGTGGAAGGACGCACGCGAGCTCGGCAAGGCAGCAGGCGAGGCAGCGATGGCGCTGTGCAGCAACCCCGACGCTTCGGCTGTTTCGGGTGCGGCACCGTTCACCACGCCGGGTGGCGTCGAGATCTCCTCGACCTTCCTGACGCCGCAGCCCATCACCCAGGACAACCTGAACCTCGTTCTCGACGCCGGCTGGACCGACTCCGAGACGCTCTGCCAGGGAGTCACGGCGGGTTCGGTGGCAGCCTGCCCGTGATCGGGCAACTGACCCATCAGTAGAACGATGCGTGCCCCCCGCCGGATTCGGCGGGGGGCACGTTGTCGTTTGTGGCACGATTTCCTGTCGCACGAATCGGAGACTCACCAGTGAACGAGACGACCACCGAAACGAATCCCACCCCGACGTCGCGTCGCCGCAATGCCTGGCGGTCGATCATCGATTCCGCCGAGATCGACACGCGCTTTGCCGGCATGGTCGTTGCGCTCGTCGTCATCTGGATTTCGTTCCACATCCTCACCGGCGGCGACTTCCTCACGTCGCGCAACCTGTGGAACCTGTCGGTGCAGAGTGCGTCGATCGCCGTCATGGCGACCGGCATGGTGCTCATCATCGTTTCTAGGAACATCGACCTGTCCGTGGGGTCGGTGCTCGGCTTTCTCGGCTACGTCATGGCGATGGTGCAGACGCGCTGGATTCCCGACACGTTCAATCTCGGGTTGAACAAGTGGTACACGTGGATCGTCGCGCTTGCGGTGGGTCTGCTTCTCGGCGCCGCGGTCGGCGGCGTGCAGGGTGCGATCATCGCCTACGGCGGCGTGCCCGCATTCATCGTCACGCTCGGCGGATTCCTGGTGTGGCGAGGTCTCATCTTCCGCATGGGTGAACAGGGCCAGACGCTCTCGCCCCTCGACAAGAACTTCGGACTCATCGGCGGCGGTGCCGACGGGTCTCTCGGTGAGTGGCGCAGTTGGCTGGTCGGCCTGATCGGCTGTGCCGGCATCGTCGCCAGCATCTACCTTGCACGTCGTCGCCGTCGTCGTTTCGACCTCGGCGTGCGGCCGATCACGATCGACGTCGGACTCGCGGTACTCGGCTGTGTCGTCGTGCTGCTCGGCGTCGCCTTCGTCGCGGTGGGCTACGAGTCGCCCGT
>CAYFNP010000204.1:0-3330 GCA_964344425.1 uncultured Bifidobacterium sp.
GCATCATCACGAACATCATCGGCAGCATCGCACTTGCGGAACGCAGCGACGACCAACCCAGCACTGCCTGGAAGAACGGAAAGAGCACGAGGAAGATGCCGAACATCGCGGCGAAGAGGATGACGAGTCCGACCGTTGACGACGAGAGGCGTCGGTCACGGAACAACGCGACGTCGAGCAACGGATTGACCTGGCGGCGTTCGACGAGAACGAATGCGGCCACCGCGACGATGCCGACGGTCAGCCCGATGATTGTCAGCGGGTCGGACCAACCGCGCTCGGGTCCCTCGTGGACACCAAGGACGATGCCGCCGACGGCGAACAACGAGAGGATCGAGCCCGCGAAATCGAACGGGTGCTCGCTGTCGTCGCGCGACTCGGGTGCAAAGCGACCGGTGAAGAACAGCGACACGACAACCAACGCCAACGGCATCGCGAACACCCATCGCCACGAGAGAACGTCGATCGCAAAGGCAGAGACGAAGAGGCCGATCATCCCCCCGCCGCCAGCGAAGCCCGCCCAGATACCGATGGCCTTGCCACGATTCTCCGGCGGAAAGCTGGACGTGATGATCGACAGCGTGACGGGCATGATCATCGCCGCTCCGACACCGGCAACGACGCGCGCGGCGATCATCGCGGCGGCCGAGTTGGCGAAGAGGGCACCGATCGTTGCGACGCCGAACACGACAAGACCGGTCATCAAGACCTTCTTGCGGCCCCAACGGTCGCCGATCGCTCCGACGGGCAGAAGACTCGAGGCAAGGGTCAGCGTGTAGGAGTTGATGATCCAGAGAACGCCGTTCTGCGATGCATTCAGCCCGACGGCCATCTCTTGCTGGGCAACGTTCAATCCCGACATCGCGGCGATGACCGCAACGAGTGCGGTGATCATCCCGATGAGGATGTTGCGCAAGGTGCGCGGGTCATGGACCAGCGCGTCGCCGTGTTGAATCGATTCGGGAACGGCGCTGTTCATGCGCCGCCCAAACTAGGACATGACGGAGTCGTCGACCCAGCTTCCGTGGAAGCCGAACGGCACACGACGCGGCAGATGCACGCGTGCAACCGGCGGCTTCGCCATGTCGGATGCGTCGAGGATGACGAGCTCTGACGAGTCGGTGTCGCTGTAGTACACGAAGCCCATTGCGTAGCCCTCGTCCTCGGCGGCCTTGGCCGAATCCTGAACGAACACGAACTCGCCCGGGTGCGCGTACTGACCGAAGTCGTGAACGGTCTTCGAACCGTCGTTCATGTCGTACTTGGCGACAACTCCGGCGGAATCCATCGCGCCGACCTTGCCCTCGCGTGAACCGGCGGCCCAGCCGTAGCGGTGCTTCAGGCCGACCACGCGGTCGTCGACGCGCGGGAATCCGTGCGCCCAGTCGTCGTACTGTTGCTCGCGGACCGCGCCGGTCTTCATGTTGAAGGTCCAGCGATACATGTACGAGGGATCGAAGTCCTCCATCGACTTCTTCCACATGGTGGCGTGGCGGCCAACGTCGCAGACGACTTCGTCGCCGTCGACGTACGCGTTCAGCGGGTGGAACACGTAGCACGGATCGACCTCGAACCAGCGAATGTCCTTGTCGGTTCCCATGCGCGGCATGATGCCGATGCGCGCCCCGTAGTTGTCGTCCCAACCGATCGGCGGGAGACCCTGGGCGATCTTGTCGAGGTCGAACACGACCGGGAGGTCCATGAAGATCGCGTGGTCGCGGGTGATCATGAAGTCGTGCATCATCGTGCCCTTCGGCGTGTTGATCTGCGCGGTGTGCACGAGATCACCCTTCGCGTCGAGCACGTGGTAGGTCACGTACGGCGGAATTGCCGAGTAACCGAAGAAGTGAAGTTCGTTGGTCTCGGGGCACAGCTTCGGGTGCGCGGTGAATGCGGTGGTCAGCTTGCCGCCGAAGTCGTCGCAACCCATCGTCTCGAGTTCGCGGGAAAGTTCCCACGGGAAGTGGCCCTCTTCGAGAGCCCAGATGCGGCCGGCGTGCGCGAGCACGTGCGTGTTCGCGGCGCTGGCGGCGGGGTCGAACATGCAGTCGGGGTCCATCGCCTCGAGACCCTTTTCGTACTTCGGGGTGCGTACGTAACGGTTGCGGTACCACTTTGCCTGCCCACCCTCGAGCTTGACGCCGTGCACCATGCCGTCACCGAAGAACCAATGTTCGGTGTAGCCGCTCTTGGGGTTCGAGCCGTTGCGCACGTACATGCCGTTCAGACTCTTCGGGATCGAGCCGGTGACGCGCAGATTGGTGTCGGTGATCTCGTCGGCGACGGGGCCGTAGTTGCCCGTCAAGAACCAGGGCTGGCGCCCACCTGCTTCGCGATTTTCCAGAACGTCGGTCATCTCTGTCCCCTTTCGGACGTTTGTGACGGCCACACCCCCCGTGGCACCCGTTCATCTTGACCCGCCCCCCGCTCGGGTGCAACACGTAGAGTTCCCTTTTGTGAGCGCTCGGCTGTCGATTCTCGACCTCGCCTCGATCGGGGACGGCGAAACCGTGTCCCAGAGCCTTGCCGGCTGCGTCGAAGTGGCGCGGGCGGCCGAACGATGCGGGTACGAGCGCGTCTGGTACGCCGAGCACCACAACTCCGAGTTCATTGCCTCGTCCGCCCCCGCAGTCCTGATCGCCCACGTCGCAGCCCACACGTCGACCATCCGCCTCGGCGCGGGCGGCGTCATGCTTCCCAACCACTCGCCGCTGGTCATCGCCGAGCAGTTCGGGACACTCGCCGCACTGCACCCCGGCCGGATCGATCTCGGCCTCGGTCGCGCACCCGGCACCGACCAGACCACCTTTATGGCGATGCGCCGCGACCCGCGCAGTGCAGAGCGATTCCCGCAGGATGTGCTCGAACTGCAGGCCTTCTTTTCCGACGAGTCGCGCGTCGCGAACGTCAGCGCGACACCGGGTCGCAACACGCGGGTGCCGTTGTATGTACTCGGGTCGTCGCTCTTCGGTGCGCAGTTGGCCGGAGCGCTTGGCCTGCCCTTTGCGTTTGCGTCGCACTTCGCCCCCGACCATCTGTGGCAGGCGATCGAGACGTACCGCGAGCGCTTCACACCGTCCGCCCAGCTGGACGAGCCTTATCTCATCGTCGGGCACAGCGTGATCGCGGCCGACGATGACGCCGACGCACAGCGTCAGTTCCAACGCCGTCGGCGCACCTTCGCGAAGGCCTTGTTCAGCTCGCCCGGCAACCGTTTGAGCGACGAACAGGCAGAAGAACTCCTGTCATCGCCGCGGGGTGCGTATCTGAACCACGTCTTCACCCACTCGGCCGTCGGCACGCCCGAGGTCGTCGCCGCCAAGATCGCAA
>CAYFNP010000205.1:0-3329 GCA_964344425.1 uncultured Bifidobacterium sp.
ATCATCCCGATCGCCGCAGACACGCGGCCCGGTCGTCGCATCGGGCGTGGCAGTTTCACGTGGCCAGGTCGCGTTCCATGACCCGCAAGTGGAAGCCGACCGGCACAAAACCCCATCGCTCATAGAGGCTAAGCGCCGCGGCGTTGTCCACGTCGGTGTTCACAAAGATCCGCCGCGCACCGGCCGAGCCGGCCCACGCGATCGCATCGGCAACCAACGTGTGGGCGGCGCCCGCCCGCCGCGCTGTGGGCACCACTGCAAGCCGTTGCAGGTAAGCGGAATCGTCACTGGCACCCGTCAGACAGAAGCCGATCGGTCTCGCGAATGGGGGAGAACCGCGGCGGCGCACCGCGACGAGTCGATGGTCGCGCGTCGCGTGCAGTGCATGATCGAGCGCCGCATTGTCCATCGCCCACTCGTCACCGAACGCTGCGATGTCGAGTCCGACCGCGACCGCGGTGCGCACCGACCCGATTCGCCACCGAGCCGCGTTCCGAACCGTGGTGTCCGCGCCATCAAGGTCGAGTGACAGGAACTCGAGTTCCTGACGCACGCGAAAGCCGTGACGCATCAACACGTCAGCCGCCGCGGGGGCGAGCGCGCTGGTGCGCAGGCGTTGCCACCCACCCTGACGCACCGCTTCGATCCACCCGTCGATCGTTGTGTCGTCCGGTGTCACGGTCGGGTTGTGGCCCGAGTGGTACGTCACCATTGCGGTCGTCGTGTCGTGCGGCCACGGCTGAAGCGTCCACGACGGTGCTTCACTGCGCGTCGACACGAATATGACCGTAGTGCGGGCCCGGCCAATGCGTAGCCTGAACTCGTGGTACCCGAACGCTTCGCGCCAATTCTCGCGGAGTTGTCGCCGCTCACCGAACGCTTCGCCGCAGCGGGAAAACGTCTGTACCTGGTCGGTGGAACCGTGCGCGATCTCCTGATCGGCCGCGGTGATGCAGGCAATGTCGACCAGTTCGACTTCGACGCCACGACCGACGCCCGCCCCGACGAAATCAAGGCGATCATCGACGGTTGGGCCGACGCGATGTGGACGCAGGGCGAACGTTTCGGCACGATCGGCGCGAAAAAGTCCGGTCGCGTCTACGAAATCACCACGCACCGGGCCGAGGCGTACTCACCCGATTCGCGCAAGCCCGAGGTGCGGTTCGCCGACGCAATCGAGGCCGACCTGTCACGTCGTGACTTCACGGTCAACGCGATGGCACTTGAACTCACGGGCGATTCGCCCGCGCTCATCGACCCGTTCAACGGCGCAGCCGACCTGATTGCACGCGTGTTGCGCACGCCGCTGTCACCCGAAGAAAGCTTCAGCGACGATCCGCTGCGCATGCTGCGCGCCGCGCGGTTCATCGCCGCGTTGAACCTGACGCCCGAGCCTGGTCTCGTTGCCGCGGTCAATGCGATGGCCGAGCGACTCGACATCGTGTCGCGCGAACGCGTCCAGGCCGAACTCGACCGTCTCATCGTGCTCGAGCATCCGACCGCGGGATTGTGGTTCCTTGTCGACACCGGTCTCGCCAACCACTTCTTTCCGGAACTGCCCGCGATGAGCCTGGAGCAGGATCCCATTCACCGCCACAAGGACGTTCTCACCCACACGTTCGCCGTCGTCGAAAATGTCCGACCCGACGCGCATGCAGAGTTCGACTTTCGCCTCACGCGACTGGCGGCGTTGTTCCACGACATCGGCAAGCCAAAGACGCGGTCCATTCGCAAGGGCAAGGGCGTGACCTTCCACCATCATGAAGTCGTTGGTGCGCGCATGACGCGCGAACGCATGCGTGCCCTCAAGTACTCGACCGAAGACGTCGATTCCGTCACGTCCCTCGTCGAACTGCACCTGCGATTCCACACCTATTCGATGGGCTGGACCGACTCGGCCGTGCGACGTTACGTGCGCGACGCGGGGCCGCTGTTGAACGAACTGAACGTGCTCACGCGTTGCGACTGCACGACGCGCAACGAGAAAAAGGCATTGATGCTGTCGCGCCGCATGGACGATCTCGAGAACCGCATCGCCGAACTTGCAGAACAAGAGCAACTCGCCTCGATGCGCCCCGAACTCGACGGGGTGGCGGTGATGAAACTTCTCGACATGAAGCCCGGCCGAGATGTTGGCCGTGCGCTCGACTTCCTGATGGAGATCCGCCTCGAAGAGGGATTACTCGGCGACGACGAGATCACGCGCCGACTTCGCGAATGGTGGGCGGCCCAGCCGAAGTGATGCGAGGTCAGTTGCCGAGTTTGCGCGCGCGGATCGCGAGCGTGCTCGGTACGACGGCTCGCGGCGCGTTCGTCGCGTACAGCTCGTAGAGCACGTCGAGCGCGAAGTTGCAGCGCTGCAGCGACATACAGAGGTCACCGATCGTCAGGTTGGTCGACGAACCGTACTTGCGTCGCGCGATCGGTTCGTCGCCGTCGAACATGGCGTGGGCGGGGTGTTCGAGCACCGCGACGAACGCGGCCTCGGGCTTCAGCACGCGGTGAACCTGTCGCAACAGACGGTCGACGTCGTCGACGGCCGTCAGGCGCTCGACGCACACGACCAGATCGAGCGACGAGCTCGTGGCGAAGCCCAGTTGGAACAACTCGGCGTTCTGGAACTCGATGCGAACGCCCGCGGCATCGGCGGCACGGCGACCCGCGGCGATGCGTTCGAGTGAATTGTCGACTGCAATCGCCCGCGCACCGGACTCGGCGAAGGCAACGGAATTCGGTGGGCCCGGAGGTAGACCGAGTTCGAGGACTCGCTTGCCGCGAACGTCGCCGACCAAACGCAGTTCGCGTTCGTCGGGGATGTTGTCTCCGTACCACACGTGAGCCACGCACCAAGTGTGCCAAGCGCACCGTTCAGGTCGGGGGATATCCGATCGCTAGCCTGTGCCGACATGACCTTCAGTGCGGGTTCGTTGCGTGGTGGTGGAAACGGCGGCGCTGCCGTCGACCATCGTCTCGCACGCCAGCACCTGATCAACGAGTACCGGCGCGGCCGACTGCGTCAGGATCAGGTGTGCGATGCGCATCCGGAACTGATGCGTGCCGCCCGCAACTTCGGCGAGGAAACAAAGACCACCTGCCCGATCTGCGCCGAGGACAAATTGGTGTTGGTCACCTATGTCTTTGGGCCACACCTTCCGTCGCACGGCCGCTGCGTCACCCAGCGCAGCGAGATGGTGCAGATCCAGCGCCGTGCCAACACTTCGACCGGTGACTACACGGCGTACGTCGTCGAGGCCTGTCGCACCTGCGCGTGGCACCACTTGCTGCGCGCCGTTCCCTTGCCTTCGCGCGCCAAACGCTCCGCCTAACCC
>CAYFNP010000206.1:0-3327 GCA_964344425.1 uncultured Bifidobacterium sp.
CCGCCGAGGCCATGACGTACAACGAGTACGCGCAGGTCCTCGAGGCGAAGAACCCCGACACGGGCGAGCTGTACACGGCCGACGATCTCAACGTCGTCTCGTACGAGAACGAGGGCGTGGGCATGTTGCAGGACGCCATCTGGGCGAACGGTGAGAAGCTTGCGAGCGACGAGGCCTACAAGGCCACCGCCGTCAAGTTCGTCGCCGCCTCGCTGAAGGGCTGGGCATACTGCCGCGACAACGCCGAATCCTGCCGCGACATCGTCGTCGCCAAGGGTTCGAAGCTCGGCTCGAGCCACCAGCTGTGGCAGATGAACGAAGTCAACAAGCTCATCTGGCCGGCAACCGGTGGAGTCGGCGTCATCGACTCGGCCGCGTGGGACCGCACGGCGAAGATTGCCCAGGAGACCAAGAACCTCGAGGGCAAGACCGTGCTGACCAAGGCTCCCGATGCCGAGGCATACACCAACGACATCGTCAACGAGGCGCTCGCGCTCCTCGAGGCCGATGGAGTCGACACCAAGGGTGAGGGTTTCGCACCCGCCACGGTGACGCTCAACGAGGGTGGCAACTGATCAGCTGATCACAAACGAAAGGGCCCGGGTCGAAAGACCCGGGCCCTTTTTTGCGTTTCGGATTACTTGCCGGTGTAGTACGAGTCGGCGACGTTGAGCGCCTCGTCGATGATTGCCAGACCGTCGCGCATTTCTTGGTCGGTGATCACCAGCGGCGGGACGACGTGCATGCGGTTGAAGTGCGTGAAGGGCCACAGGTTCTGCGCCTTGCAGGCTGTGATGACGTCGACCATGGGCTTGTTGTCGGCGCCCGCGGCGTTGAACGGCACGAGCGGCTCGCGCGTTGCGCGGTCACGCACGAGTTCGATTGCCCAGAACACACCGAGGCCGCGCACGTCGCCCACCGAAGGGTGCTTGTCCTTCAGTTTGGCGAGTTCCGGACCGATGATGTCGTTGCCCAGATGACGGGCGTGCTCGACGATCTTTTCTTCCTTGAAGATGTTGATCGACGCGACGGCCGAGGCGCACGCAAGCGGGTGGCCGCTGTAGGTGAGACCGCCGGGGAACGCGCGCTCGCGGAAGGTTGCCGAGATCTTGTCGGAAATGATGACGCCGCCGAGGGGGATGTAACCCGAGTTGACGCCCTTGGCGAAACAGATGAGGTCGGGGGTCACCTTCCAGTGATCGACTGCAAACCACTCGCCGCAACGACCGAAACCCGCCATCACCTCGTCGCAGATCATGACGATGCCGGTGCGGTTGCAGATTTCGCGCACGCCCTCGAGGTACCCGGGCGGCGGGACAAGGATGCCGTTGGTGCCGACGACGGTCTCGAGCAGGATTGCTGCAACGTTGTTCGCGCCCTCGACCATGATGACGTCCTCGAGGTGCTGCAGCGCGCGCTGCGTCTCTTCGGCATCGGTCGACGAGTGGAACTGCGAGCGGTACGGGTACGGCCCCCAGAACTTGATGACACCGGGCATGGCGGGTTCGCTCGGCCAGCGCCGCGGATCGCCGGTTGCCTGGATGGCACCGGCCGTCGCACCGTGGTAGCTGCGGTACGTGGTGAGGATCTTGTGGCGGCCGGTGTGCACGCGGGCCATGCGCATCGCGTTCTCGGTTGCCTCGGCGCCGCCGTTGGTGAAGAACACCATGTTCAGGTCGCCGGGAGCCAGTTCACAGATGAGGCGCGCCGCCTCACTGCGCGCATCGTTGGCGTGGATCGGCGCGATGGTGCACAAACGGTCGGCCTGTTCCTTGATCGCCGCCACGAGCTTCGGATGCTGGTGCCCGATGTTCACGTTGACCAACTGGCTCGAGAAGTCGAGGAAACGACGACCCGAGTCGTCCCAGAACCAGGCTCCCTCTCCCCCGGCAACGACGATCGGGTTGATCAGCGCCTGGGCCGACCACGAATGAAAGACGTGTTTGCGGTCGTTGGTGAAAGCGTCCGACGGACGGGTTTCGAGAGTTGTCATACCGCGAGCCTAGGCGACCCCACCCGAAGGGACCACAGACCCCGCAGGGGGAAAATGCTCAGTGACCGCCGAGGTACGCGGCGCGGACGGCGGGGTCGTCGAGCAGGTCGAGTCCCTTGCCCGTCTTCACGACATTGCCCGTCTCGAGAACGTACGCGCGGTGGGCACGACGCAACGCCTGCGAGGCGTTCTGCTCGACCAAGAGGACGGTCGTCCCCTGCTGGTTGATCTCGGTGATGATCGAGAAAATTTGGGCGATCAACTTCGGCGCCAGCCCCATCGACGGCTCGTCGAGCAACAACAGTCGCGGACGGCTCATCAGTGCACGACCAATCGCGAGCATCTGTTGTTCGCCGCCGGACAGCGTGCCACCCAATTGGGTGATGCGCTCGCGCAGACGCGGGAACAGGTGCATCACGCGCTCCATGTCCCCGTCCTTGGCGGCCGATTTGTGGTCGGTTCGGGTGTACGTACCCATTTCGAGGTTCTCGCGCACGGTCATTCCGGGGAAGATGCCACGGCCCTCGGGGGCCTGACAGATTCCCATCTTCACGCGCTGGTGCGAGGGCATCGTCGTGATGTCCTGGCCTTCGAACTTGATCGAACCGCCGATGACGGTGCGCAGACCCGAGATCGTGCGCATGGTCGTGGTCTTGCCGGCACCGTTGGCACCGACCAGCGTGACGACCTCACCCTCGTTGACGTTGAACGAGATCCCCTTCAGCGCCTCGATCTTGCCGTATGCGACCCGCAGGTCGTTGACCTCAAGCAGCATCGTCGGGCACCCCCAGGTAGGCGGCAATCACGTCGGGGTTGTTCTGAACCTCGCTCGGCGTGCCTGTTGCGATGACTTTTCCGAAATCCAGCACGACGATGCGGTCGGTGACGCCCATGACCAAGCCCATGTCGTGCTCGATCAGCAGCACCGTGTAACCCTGACCGCGGATCTGACGGATGAGCTCCATCAACTCCTGTTTTTCGGCCGGGTTGAATCCCGCCGCCGGCTCGTCGAGGCACACCAGTTTCGGGTTCGTGGCGAGAGCGCGCGCGATCTCGAGGCGTCGCTGGTAGCCGTAGGGAAGGTTGCGCGCGGCGTCTCCCGCGCGGTCGGCGATGCCCATGAACTTCAACAGTTCGTATGCGCGCTCGCGGCCCTCGGACTCTTCGCGGCGGTGACGAGGTGTGTGCAGAATCGCACCACCCACGCTGGTCTTGTGGTTCGCATCGGCGCCCACCATGACGTTTTCGATCGCCGTCATGTCGGGGAACAGCCGGATGTTCTGGAAGGTGCGCGCGATACCGCGCTTGGTGATTTGGAATCGCTTGAGACCGGC